>CALUVK010000014.1 GCA_944324205.1 Candidatus Gastranaerophilales bacterium
CAAATTCAATCGAAATTCCGTGATGAAGTAAGACCCCGCTTCGGACTCTTAAGAGGCCGCGAGTTTATTATGAAAGACGCTTACAGCTTTGATATGACACAGGAAGGGCTTGAAAAAGAGTATGATAATATGACAAAAGCCTACACCCGTATATTTAAAAGATGCGGATTGAATACAAAAATGGTTCAGTCGGATTCTGGCGCAATCGGCGGAAGCGTAAGCCATGAATTTATGGTAATCACTGATACTGATGCCGGCGAGAATGATGTTTTCTATTGTGAATGCGATTATTCAGCTAATTCAAACCATGCTGTATCTAAACTTCCGGAAGCTAAGATTGTCGGAGATTATACAAAAGCTGAAATTGTTGATACTCCTGACACTCATTCTATTGAAGAGTTGTGTGCATTTTTAAATATTCCCGCATCGTTAATTGTAAAGACTCTTGTCTATATAATTGATAAGAAGCCGGTTTTAGCACTCATAAGAGGTGATAAAGCCGTTGAGGAAACCAAATTGATGAATGTCTTTGGCGGAGTTGATATCAGAATTGCAACCGCAGGTGAAATCGAAGAAATGATGGGGGTAAATGGTTTTGATTCCGAAAAGGGTTTTATAGGTCCGAATGGCTTGAAGGAATATAACGGTTATCCGATAACAGTTATTGCTGATGAAACAGTAAAAGAAATGAAAAACTTTGTAATCGGGGTTAATCAGAAAGATAAGCACGGAGTCGGATATAACTGGGAAACAGAGGTTAAGCTTCCACAAACAATTGCCGATATAAGACTTGTCGAAGCCGGAGAATTATGCCCTGTATGCGGAAAACCGTTAAAAGTAACACGCGGCATTGAAGTCGGAAATATTTTCCAGCTAGGAACAAAGTATTCTAAACCGATGAATGCTGTTTATACAGATATTGACGGCAAGACAAAACCTTATATTATGGGCTGTTACGGTATCGGGATTTCGAGAACGGCAGCGGCTGCCGTTGAAGCGCATTATGATGAACACGGTATCAAATGGCCGCTTGCGATTGCGCCTTATCATGCAATTGTAATTCCTGTAAGCACAAAAGATGAATTACAGATGAAAGTCGCAAATGATATTTATACTACACTTAAAAAACACGGTGTTGAAGTTGTAATTGATGACAGAGACGAGCGTGCAGGGGTAAAATTCAAAGATGCGGATTTAATAGGTTTTCCATACAGAATTACTGTAGGAAAAACAATTACAGAAGGACTTGTAGAGTTCAAGGTTAGAGAAAGCGGAGAAACTTCAAATATTAAACCTGAAGATGCGGCAGAAATTGTCGTAACAGCAGTGCATAATTTGAAATAAAGGAATATAAATGACTTCATCATATACAAAAAAGAAAAATATGAATGCAGAAGATTTATCAAATCTTATGCCTCAGAATATTGATGCAGAAGAAGCTATCTTAGGTGCAATTCTTGTTAATCCGAATTGTATGAATAAAGTTGTAGAACATATAAAGCCGGACTCTTTCTATAAGCCGGCACACAGATATGTATATGAAGCAATGCTTGAACTTTATAACAGCGAAGATAAACTCGATATAGTTACAGTTTCTGATGTTTTGAATATGAACCAGAAACTTGAACTTGTTGGTGGACGTGCTTTTATTAATGACTTGAGCTACAAAACGATTACGACAACAAACGTTGAATATTATGCAAAAATTGTTCAGGAAAAGGCTATTAAACGTTCCTTGATTAGCGCTGGCTCTGAAATTGTTTCTGCAGGTTATGACCTTAATCCTGTGGAGGAATCGCTTGAACAAGCAGAGAAACTTATTTTTGATATAGCCTCTCAAAAAGCTTCACAGTCTCTTTCACCGATAAAAGATTTGGTTTATGATACATATTCAGAATTAGAGGAAAGAGCAAACAATAAAGGCAAACTTACAGGAGTTCCTACAGGTTTTTATGATTTGGATACTTATACGAACGGGCTTCAAAGATCGGATTTGATAATTCTTGCGGCACGTCCAGCAATGGGTAAAACCGCATTTGCATTAAATATCGCTCAAAATGTTGCATTGAGAGCTAACACTCCTGTTGCATTATTTTCTTTAGAAATGTCAAAGAAACAGCTAGTCCAGCGTCTTTTGGCGTCAGAAGCGGAAGTTGATACACAAAGACTTAAGACCGGAAATTTGCAGGCAAAAGATTGGGAAAAGCTGGCTCTGGCTTCAAGTAGTATTTCAGAAGCTCCTATATATATTGATGATACTGCAGGCTGTACAATTACGGATTTGAGAGCTAAATGCAGGCGTCTTGCCATGTCGGAGAAAAATCTCGGTTTAATCGTAATAGACTATCTGCAATTAATAGAAGGAACGGGAAGAGAAGACAGGATGCAGCAGATTTCAAGTATTTCAAGAGGATTGAAAATCTTAGCAAAAGAATTGAATGTTCCGATAATAGCACTATCACAATTATCACGTGCTGTTGAGAGCAGAAACGACAAACGTCCGATGCTTTCTGACTTAAGAGAGTCAGGTTCTATCGAACAGGATGCGGATATTGTAATGTTTATTTATAGAGAAGATTATTACAAAAACGCAAATGAGGAAGAGGAAGCAGCAGAAAAGGCAGCTAATAAGGGTACAGCTACTATAATTATTGCAAAGCATAGAAACGGGCCTGTAGGTGATGTTAATTTACTCTTTCAAGGAAGTATTACTAAATTTAAAAACCCGATTAAAACAGATGTGTTTTAAAATGAGTAAAGAAATTTATAAGTTTAGGAGTTTATAAGAAAACTATTGTCATACATATCAATAATACTACTTGCTATAGCTTTATCAATTGATGCGTGTGTTGTGTCTTTTTCATACGGACTTATTCTTAATGAAAATAGAATTAAAAATTCCTTGTATTTAGCTTTGACTACAGCTTTTTGTCAAGGATTGATGCCAATAATTGGCTATTTTTTAACAGGTTTTGTTAAGGGGTTTATAGAGCCGTATTCTAAAATTATTGTATTTTTTATTTTTGTGTATCTTGGAATTAAATTTATTAAAGAAGCTTTTGAGTCAGAGAGGAAGAAACAATTATGCCTGGATATAAAATGTCTTATATTTGTGGGTATTGCAACTAGTATAGATGCCTTTTCTGCAGGTATATCACTCTCTCTTTTCGGGAATAAAATTTTAAAACCTGCACTTTTAATTGCTTTTGTAACATTTGTTAATTCCATTATTGGCTTTTATGCTGGTGGTAAATTAAAATTCCTGCCAGTTAAATCTTTAGAGATACTAGCAGGAATGCTACTTATATTTCTTGGTATTAAAGCCCTTATTTAATATGAACTCTATAAGTTATCAGGGTTTGTATAATCAATTCCGCCCACTGCTTTGTAGAGCGAAATCGTTGCTACAATATTATCTATTTTTGAGGTAATATTGCGTTGTTTTGTAATTAGAAGATTAACGTTTGATTGAAGCTCGTCGAGCTTAGAAGAGTCGCCTATTGTAAACTGTTTTTCTGCAAGAATATGTTTTTCCCTCTCCAGCGAAAAATCCTCATCTGCTTTCTTTAAATTGGCTTTTGCGGTTTTTGTCGCAACAAGGGCGTCATTAACTTCCTGAATAGAAGTCAGCACTGTTTTTTCATATTTTTCTACGGCTTTTTTGTATTCATATTTATTAATTCTGTATCTTGCAAGCTTTGCTCCGCCTGTAAATATATCCCAGCTTGGTGCAATTCCTATGTTTGACAGGAATGTTTCCGGCGCAAACATTCTATTCCAGCGGTATGCATTAAACCCTAAATTTCCGTAAAGAAAGAACTTTGGGAGGAAATCCCGCCTTGCAACTTTCACATCAAGTCCTGCTTTCTGGGCATAATTTTCAGAACTGATTAAATCAGGACGGTATTTGATAATTGTAGTTGATAAAGCTTCCGGCGCTTCAGGATAAGAAATCATATCATAAGAAGCATGTTCGATTTCTTTATCGGTATTAAGCCCTAAAAGAACAATAAGTTCATTGTTTAAGACTTTTTTATTTTCTATCATATTATTCAAATCCTGTTCAAATTTAACAAGAACCTGTTTTTGATTTAATAATTCATTAATAGGCGCAAGCCCCGCATTATACTTCTTTTCTGTCATATTCACAATTTGGGTTTGCAGAGAAATTATTTCTTTCAGTGTTTTTTCAAGTTCATCTGCTTTTATAAGATTATAATAATCAGCCGCGAACACTGATGTTATATAAATATAAGCTGCCCGTTCCTGTTGTTCGGTTATTTCTTTCTGCTTCTTTGCACTTTTTCTGTTTAAATAATTCTGCCCCCAGATATCGATTTCGTATGATGCACTCAACGGGAGCATGAATTCGTTTTGTGAATATTCAGGAATAATGACATTACCGAATTCTGTCTGTGCTCCGCTTAGAACTCTCGATAAACTCCCGTTAAATCCTGCCTGCGGAAGCTGGTTGGAACCGATTAGGCGGACATTTTCCTCCGACTGTTTTGTTTTTAATGCCGCAATTTTTAAGTCATGGTTATTGTTGTAAAGTGTTTGGAGATGGTTTAACAAGATTTCATCATGATAATTTTTCCACCAATCCAAATTCACATATGTAAGTTTATCCACGCTTTCTTTCGCATAAACAGGGAGTGAAATTAAAAATATTAAAATTGTAAAAAATTTTTTGATTGTCATATTTACACTTATCCTTCTTGTGTTATTATGATAACACAAAGGAATAATATGCAACAAGAAATTTTATTAAAACAAAAAATAGGGTTACGTATGTCGCGTGCCGGTCTGCTTTCAAAGCTTTTTGCAAATCAGGTTTTTGCAAAACAGGGGTATGATTTAAGACCGGAGCAGTTTACGGTTTTATACGCTCTAAAAGAAAATAACGGAATGTATTTAAGACAGTTAGCGGATATAACTTATAAAGACAGGCCTAATATGACAAGAATTGTAACTATTCTTGAAACAAACGGTTATGTAACTTCCGAACTCGGAGCGGAAGTCAGACAGGTGAAGAAATTATATATAACGGATAAAGGACGAAAAGTCTGCGAGGAGCTTTTGCCGACTATTCTTCAAATCTGGAGTGATACGGTTGAAGGAATAGACGCCGGTGAAATCGACTCTTTCTTAAACACTTTAAACAAAATGGAAGAAAATATCAGAAAAAAGACAATTATTCAGGTATAGGTGATAATTATGGCAAAAAGGCATGAAGATAAACATGATAAAGAATTTATAAAAGAAGCAAAGAAAAGATTAAAAAAGAGACGCCCCGAATATAAAAAGAAAAGGGTTATAGTTCCGACAATAACAGCAATCATTCTTGTAATTTTGGGAATTGTTGCTGCTATACATTCTACTTATTTTCAGTCAACGGATGACGCTTTTGTGGAAGGACGTTTAGTATCAGTTGCGCCGAGGGTTGCAGCACCGGTTATTAATCTTCTTGTTGATGATAACCAGCCGGTTAAGGCAGGGACTTTGCTTGTGGAATTAGACCCTAAGGATTTTGAAGTAGCTCTGGCTCAAGCAGAAGCAAGGCTAGCGGAAGCTAAGGCAGGATTGAATATGTCAGAAAAGAAGGTTGATGAAAGTACTTCTAAGGTTAATAAATCTTTTGAAGATATAAGTTCTGCTTCATCAAGATTGGATTTCGCAAAGAAAGATTTTGAAAGATATAAGGAGTTGTATAAAGACGGAATTGTTTCTAAGCAGGATTTTGAGAAGAGTAAAACAGCTCTTGAAGTTGCAGAAGCTGATTATAACGCAGCGCAGGAAAATTCAATGGCAACGCAGCATGCTCTTGATTCAGGGAAGGCCAAGGCTAAAGCAGATGAAGCTGCAATAAAGAAGCTTGAAGCGGAAGTTGAGCAGGCAAAATTAAACCTTGCATATACTAAAATTTATGCGCCGCAGGACGGAAAAGTCGCTGCAAGGAGCGTTGAAAAAGGCAATTACGTAAATGTCGGACAGCCTTTAATGAATATAGTGCCGGAGCAGGTCTGGGTTGTTGCTAATTTCAAAGAAATCCAGCTTACTAATATGAAGCCGGGGCAGCCTGTTAAAGTAAAGGTTGATACTTATCCGGGGAAAAGGTTTAAGGCGCATGTGGACAGCATTCAGCGTGCAACAGGCGCAAAATCGAGTCTTTTCCCGCCTGAAAATGCGGTTGGAAGTTATGTAAAAATCGTTCAGAGAGTTCCGGTGAAAATAGTTTTTGATGAAGATATATCAGATTATAATATCGTTCCCGGCATGTCAGTAGTTCCGAAAGTTAAGATTAAATAGTATGTCAGACGAAGCCTTAATAGAAAATAGCAAAAAAATAAATCCTTACATAATAGCAATGGTGGTGCTGCTGCCTTCATTTCTGGCACTTGCAGCATCATCCGGAACTAATGTCAGCCAGCCGCATATAGCAGGTTTTTACGGGGCAACACAATATGAAACCAATACGGTTATTACCTGCTATATAATTTCAGGCGGTTTAATGCTTCCTGTTACGGGATATTTAGTCAGGTTAATCGGGAAAAAGCTTCTTTTTATGTACAGTATTATTGTATTTACTCTCGGCTGTTTCCTGTGTATTATATCGCCGAACCTTATATCTCTAATCTTTGCAAGACTAATTCAAGGTATCGGAAGCGGAAGTATTCTGCCTTTATGTCAGGCAATTCTGCTTGAGGTTTTTCCTCCCGAACAAAGAGGGGTTGCAATGGGTTTGTTTGGTGTTGCGGCAATGTTTTCTCCGCTTGCGGGGCCGTTTATGGGCGGGTATTTAACTGATAACTTTTCGTGGCAGTGGATTTTTATTATCAATATTCCGTTATGTCTGTTATCACTTATTCTTGTTAAGTTCTTAGTCGAAGATGATATTCCGCCGAAACTTAAATACAACAAAAAATTTGATATTATCGGATATACTTCAATTGTAATAGCAATGGCATGTATGCAGATAGTTCTTGATAAAGGACAGCAGCATAACTGGTTTGATGAAACCTGGATTTGCTGGCTTACGGGGATTTGTATATTCTCATTTGTTTTCTTCTATGTTTGGGAGCTTGAATATAAATATCCGGTAATTGATATAAGGGTATTTAAAGACCGAAACTTTTTATTCGGCACTATAGCCAGTTCTTTTATAAATATGATGATATATTCAACCCTGCTTCTTGTTCCTATGTTTATTCAGAGTCTTATAGGCTACAGCCCGTCTATGTCAGGTTTGACAATGTTTCCAAGAGCAGTTATATGCCTAATCGGCTTGCTGGTGGTCGGAGAAATTTCTAAATACGTAGAAAGCCGAATTCTTGCAACAATTGGGTTTGTAATTATGGCAATATCCGTTCTGATGTTAACGCAGATGAACCCGACTTCATCAATGGAGAGCATAATTTTACCAAATATTCTCTTGTGTATAGGAGTCCCGACAGCTTTTGTTCCGATAACAGCTCTTTCATTTCAGACGCTTCCTGCATCAAAGAACGCTGATGCAGCTTCTTTACACGCATTATTTAAAAATATTGTAACCGCTGTTTCAACCTCTGCCGCTTCAACTTTTATTGCAAGAGTTTCACAGATTTATCAAAACTATTTTGTAGCAAACTTAGCTCCGCATAATCATATGTATGCCGTAAAATTTCATGCTCTGCAAGCCAAATTTATGCACTATTATCCCGCAGTTGTTGCTTCAAGAAAGGCTGACGGAATGCTTTATAAGCAGCTTCTAAATCAGGCAAGATTAGGCGCCTTTTTTGATGTCTTTACTGTACTTGCGTTACTAATGATTTTTATAATCCCTCTTGTTTTCCTTCTTAAAAATAAGCAAAAGGTTCATTAACAGAAATTTACTAATTTATGACTTTTACAATTTAATTTTCTGTGTAAAATAATATTATGGTGAGAGTTTCTGTTATAGTTCCGGTATATAAAGCGGAAAGATATCTAGATATATGTCTTGATAGTATAATAAATCAGAGTTTTCAAGATTTTGAGATTTTATGTATTAACGATGGTTCTCCGGATAATTGTATAAATATATTGAGACAGTATGCAAATTCGGACAAACGAATTAAAATATTTTCTCAAAAAAATACTGGTTTTGCTACCGCAAAAAATCTCGGAATTAACTATGCAAAAGGAGAGTTTATAATTTTTGTTGATGGAAATGACTTTCTATCTCCGGTAGCTTTAGAGAGAATGTGTAATAATATAACAGAGCATATGAGTGATTTTTCTTTTTCATATATTTATCAACAATTTCCAAAATCTGTAACATTATTAGAAAAACCAAATATAAAAGAGTTTACTCAAAAATTTAGTACACCATTTTTTAATGAGCAAGAGTTAGATGCTGAATTTTATCTTAAATTTGTTCAAAATACCAAATCAAAAATATATAGAAAAAATTTTATAAAAGAGTTTTTATTTGTAGAAGATTTAGCTTTTGAAGATATACCATTTTTCGCAAACTGCTATTTGAATGCTGATAGAATTTCTTTTGACATTGCACCTCTATATTTTTATAGACAGTTTGAAAATTCTCCTATTTATGAAGAGACAAAAAAATATTTGGATATTTTTAAAATTAATGATATAACAACAAAAATTTTTGAAAAAAAAGGAAAGCTAGACAAGTATAAAACGAGTTTACTAGTTAGCCAAATGGAAAATACACTTTTGAATATAATGTCAGCTACTGGCATTGTTAAAAGAAAAATGTTTGATAAAATGCAAGAAACTTATAAAAATCTTGATTTTTCCAGTTATGACTTGAATGTTTTAAAAAGAAAAAATATTTATTATGCATTCCAAGAGATTTTAAATAAAGATTATCAATTCTATAAAAGATTTGAAAGTAAGGTGAAGAATGACAAATAATCCTCTTATATCAGTTATTGTCCCTGTGTATAATACAGAAGCATTTCTGGATGAATGTCTTAATTCACTAAGATTTCAAACATATAAAAATCTTGAATTTGTTTGTATAAATAATGCTTCATCAGATTGTTCATATGATATTCTTAAGGAATATAGAGAAAAAGATACAAGATTTATTATAATAAATACTAATAAAAGTGATATGTCTGCCCGTAATACTGGACTTAATTTGGCAAGGGGGGAATATATTTCATTTGTAGATTCTTCTGACAGAATTTCTTTAAATTTATATCAAAAATTTGTGAATTTAAAAACTAAACCAGATATATATATATTTAATGCTTGTATGTACAATAAAAATTCAAAACACATTCTTCCAAGTTATTTCTTTTCCTTGAATGAATGGCAAAATCATGAAGGGGAAAATACAATACATTCTTTTAAAGAACATATCAATTTATTTAATGACTATACTACTGTTGTAAATAAGATTTATAAAACAGATTTTTTGAAGTCTATTAGTAAAAATTTACCCAATAATAAATTGTTTCTCGAGAATAATAGTTTTAAAGAGCATTATGTTAATTTTTTAACTATGATTCTTTCAAAATCTATTTGTGTTAATACAGATCCGTTATATTATTATCGAATTCCACATTTCCAAGATCTTTCATCACATGTATTTGATATATTTGTTATACTTGATATGCTGGAAATACTGTTAAAAAATACAAATAATTATGAAACGTATAAATACGCATTTTTTCAATACAAATATAAAATACTTACACAATTATTATTTTTAGCTGATAAAAATTTACAAGAAGCTTTTTATATTGAAATGCAAAAAAGACTAAGGAAATGTCAGTCAGAAAAATTAGACCAAAGAGTCTGTGAAAGACTAAAATTGTATGGAGTATATAAAAATATCCTAAAATTAAATTTTCATGATTTCTTTGAGAAATATAATGGTAAAATCATATAGCTTATTTTAATTGGCCATAGATAATTCTATCAATTCCAGCCAAGTCTTTTTCTACATTTATATTTTTAAATTCTTTTTCCATAAAGTATTTAACGTAAGAAGATTCTCCGGCTCCTAATTCAAAAATAAGCCACCCACTATCATTTAAATATTCAGGAGCTTTTTCTGCTATTTTTCTGTAGAATTCAATACCGTTTTCTTCGGCAAAAAGAGCCAGTGCAGGTTCGTGCATAACTTCTGGAGCGAGTTCTGTTCCGGTTGGAATATAAGGCGGATTTGATATTATCATATCAAATTTTTCATTGTCTCTTACATTTGAGAATAAATCAGATTTTCTAAAAACGGCACGATTGTTGATTCCTAGTCGTGTGACATTATCTAATGCAACTCTTAATGCATCAGAAGAGATATCAATCCCCAGAACAACGGCATCAGTATTATTAGCGATTGTGCATGCAATACAGCCGCTTCCGGTTCCTATATCAAGAATATTTTTTAACAGATTCTCTTTTATTATACTAATAGCAGCTTGTACAAGAAGCTCTGTTTCATCTCTGGGTATTAGAACGTCCGGAGTTACCTTAAACCACTTGCCCATAAAATAAGCTTCTCCAATAATATATTGAATAGGAGTTCTGTCTTTCACTCTAATTTTAACTTTTTGATTTAAGATATCTAATTGATCATGATTCGGCAATATTCCTTTGCATTTATCAATTTCCGTATAATTACAGAAATGTTCAAGTAACATTTTTACTTCTATTTTTGCTTCATTTTCTTCAATGCCGGCATTAGTCAATAATTTTATAATCGTCTGAATGTTCATTCAATATTCTTTCTATTTCGTTTCTCAAATCTAATTTTGATAATTCTTCTATATTTTTTTTCTCTATAGAATATTTTTTGCACAGTCTGTCATAATAGTAAAGCTGTTTTTTCGTGGGTTTTTCTTTTGACATTTTAACTTCTTGCAAAAACTTTTTCTTTTTCTTTTCAAATTCCTTATTGGCTTCAATTATAGGTTTTTGTTTTTCTCTGTATTCATAATATGTAATGCATTCTTTTATATATGCTTCAGTATCATTTAAAAAACTTTTATCGTATAAAAAGTTTGCTAAAAATGGGAATCTTGAAGCATTAAGTTCCAAATAATACTTTTCGTCTTCAAGAAACTTATCCATAATTTCTTGAGCAGAATGTCCTAAATTTTGTTTCACTAACGCTCTTAAGTAATTACAAACCCCGCTCTTTTGTGTTTTATCAAAAGCGGGGTAAATTTTGCTCTTAATTTGGTACATTAAGCAATTTTCCTCTTTCCTTTTTCCGCTTGGATTGTTTTAGATTACCACTTGAGTAAATCTTCAACACTAAATTTTTTTCCGGCCTCGTTGTTTACAAATTTCATTAATTTTTCTTTCAATGGATTTGTTTGATAGGACCTATGTTTTTCTTCCTCTTTATGTTCTAATTCATAATTAGTAATAACAGTAAATCTTTTTCTTTGTTCTAATGTCATTTCAAGCCTCTCTTTATAGTTAATTATCTCTTTTGTATATATAAAGTATTTAACTATAAAAAAATTGCCTTTTTTCTTTCTTTTTGTTAAGAATTGTAACAAAACTTAAATAATTTTTCAAATTTCTTAATATTGCTTAACTTTATATTAGCCTGTTAAAGCATCTACAATTTCCCTGAAAGCTCCTTCGCCGCTTCTTGCGGTTGTGATTTGAATTCCTTTGATTTCTTTTACTTTTTTTACCGCATCCGGAACTGTTATTGCATATTTTGCAAACTTTAATGAGTCTAAATCGTTTATATCGTCGCCTATATAGACAAATTCATCCTCTTTTAAATTGTATTTTTCTATAATAGATTTTAATACATCGATTTTAATTCTTATATTCTGATGTACTTCTTCCACATCAAATTTTTTTGCAATAATATCTATTGCGGAATTTTTTTCTCCGGAGATTATTCCTATTTTATAACCGTTTTTTCTAAGGATAGCAAAGGCCATAACGTCGCGGAAATTGAGCTTCCTGCTCATTTCTCCATCAGAATTAATATAAACACAGTTATCTGTTACAATTCCGTCGAAATCAGTAATAACAAATTTTATACTATCCGGTAAATGTAATGTCATATTTTTTTATTTATTCCTCCTTTACCCCTTACCCCTTTACTCTTCTTAGCTTTTCAATAATCGGAATTTCTCTGGGATAAACGACTTTTACACCGTCTCCAAGTAAATCAGGAGTTTGTCTTATATCTCTTACCAGATGGTAAAGCCCGGCCATTTCAAGACTTGCAGCCTGATCAGAGCCCCAGTTCGTCCTGTCTGTTGTAATATGTCTTTCTACTACAGCTGCCCCGAGAGCTGCTGCCAAAACAGAAGGGGTCACACCTCTTTCATGTCCCGAATAACCAATCGGGCAGGAGAATTCTTTTCGGAATGTCTCAATCACCCTAAGGTTAGTTTCTTCTGAATTAGAAGGGTATGTGGAAGTACAATGAAGTATAATAAGATTATCTTCTCCAAGAACGGCAACGGCGTGTCTTATCTGCTCCATAGTACTCATGCCTGTTGAGAGCATGATAGGTTTGCCTTTACTCCGCGTATGTTTTAGAAGATTATCGTCAGTTAATGATGCAGACGCTATCTTGTAGCAGGGAATATCAAATTTTTCCATAAAATCTACGGAATTTTCGTCCCAGCAGGACGCAAACCACATAATTCCTTTCTTTTTGCAGTATTCATCAATCTCTCTGTATTCTTCTTCTCCAAACTCCAGACCTCGTTTTAAATCGCCGTTAGTGTTACCAAATACACTCTTTCTTTCTTTTGCCAGTTCTTCTTTAGTATAAACTATATCAACTGTTCTTTTTTGGAATTTTACGGCATCACAGCCTGTAGTTACGGCTATATCAATCATTTTTTTTGCAAGTGTAACAGAACCGTTATGATTAATTCCGATTTCTGCAATAATAAAGCAAGGGTAGCCGTCGCCTATAATTCTGTCTGCAATTTTCACACACTTTCTGACCATCTGAAACTCCATTTACAAATATTTTTTATATAACGCAAATTCATCAGGATCTACGCTGTGTTCAAGATTTTTTTCTTCGGTTTTTTCCTGCGGAGCTGATTCTTGAGTTGCGGTATGAAACAGCTTATCAATTATTCCGTCCGGATTTTCTTCTTCATAAATATCAGAAATTTCAAATTTATCATCATCTTCCGTGTTTTTGGCTTCTTTTATCTCTTCATCCTTAGAGCTGGCAACAACTTTAGTAAATCCGGGGATTTCAATTTTAGGTATTTCTATTCTCGGAATTCTTATATTAGGAATTTCTATTTTAGAATATTTACCCTCTTCAATTTCTTCGGGAGGATAAGAGCCCAAATCTTTAATGAGATGTATTGAGTTTGCGGAAGCTCCGATAAGCATTCTTTTCCCGTCTAAATCCACAACATGAAGAGTCTTATTATTCCCTAAGTGTGTCGTAGATACGACTGAAGCTCGGGATGCGTTAACTTCTCCCATTTGTTTTTTCAAAGTATTAAACCCTAGCTTATTAAGCTTTGCATAAATGATTCCGGTTGCATAAATCAAAAGAATTACAAATAAAAGAGAAAATACGATTGAAATCAGGTTTGGCTCTTGTCCGACTGTTTGAGTAACAGTATTTGCGGTATCTGAAACAGTTGAAACAGAAGATGCTTGAGCAGCACTATTCAATAAAGGCTCCGGAAGATCCGGCAGTATTTCAAATTTTTCAGTCGCCCAACATTCCAGCGTGTAGAAAAAACAAAAAGCCCCCAAATATAATCTCGTCAAAATCTTATTCATCACAACCGTTTCTTTCTTAAAATTTTTCTCCCCAACTATACCGGCCCATCAATTTATGATATAATTGTACCATAAAATTTTAAAATAGGATAGTTCGGCATGCCTTTTGAAATTATAAGTTGTTTTATGGAAGAGAACAGTATGTTTTTAATACATGTACTTAATCTCTTTGTGCTTTTGACATTGATTATGCTTTTTATTTTTACCCGCAGAACCAGAAAACGCTGGACTAAGTATAATGATTTCCTGGGAATATTGACAAATACTGTTAATTCCGTAAGATATGGCGATTTGTCAAAGAAAATTGAAAAAATTGATATTCCAAGTTCAAGTCAGCTTACGGAGAGTGTTAACAGAATGATAGAGTCTTTAAAAGACCGGGAAAAAATGATTACGGAATATCAAAATGAACTTCATAATCAAAACAAATTCTTAGAAGCTGTCTTTAATTCTCTTTCTGACGGGTTAATTATTTATGACGGCGATTATAAGATTTTGAGAGCAACAACTAAGATTAGTGAATGGTTTGATG
Organism: Candidatus Gastranaerophilales bacterium; assembly: GCA_944324205.1. Classification (GTDB taxonomy): domain Bacteria; phylum Cyanobacteriota; class Vampirovibrionia; order Gastranaerophilales; family Gastranaerophilaceae; genus CAG-196. Next base: position 14,270 of record CALUVK010000014.1, read on the forward strand.
CTCCTGTAAAGGAATTATACGGAGAAAATATCTTCGATTATATTCTGATTCCGCAGGGGAAAAGACTTGAAAAACTTAAAAACGACGATGTTTTTGTGAAATCCGATAAGGCGTCTAACTTTACTGCAAGTTCAATGGAGCTGAAGCTTGAGGATAATGTAAAGCGTTTTATTCTAATATTAAAAAATGTTACAAATGAGCGCGAACTCGAAAGTTTAAAAGATGATTTTGTTGCAACACTGACTCACGATTTGAAAGTGCCGATTATTGCAGAAACAAACATGCTTGAATTGCTTTTAAATGAAAGTTTCGGACAAGTTTCAGAAAAACAGAGAACAGCATTAAAGAATATGCAGGCTTCAAATAAAGAATTGCTGGATTTGGTGCAGATTGTTCTTGAAACTTATAAAGTTCGAGACGGTAAAATCAGGCTTTACAAAGATAATATTATGCTTAAAGGGTTTATTGAAGAAATTATTGAGGAGATGAGGCCTATTGCTGATAAGACAAAAAATAATCTGGAATTTATGACTCCGCGTGATATAAGAGTATATGCAGACAGAATTCAATTAAAACGTGTGGTTAAAAATCTCATACAGAATGCAATCTCTTATGGAGAACCGAACTCGCCGGTCGAAATTAAGATAGGTGAAATTCCAAGATATATCGTAATTACTGTTAAAGACTATGGTGCCGGAATTTCTAAGAGTGATATTAATAAAATCTTTAACAAATATTATTCAGCAGCAAAGAAATTCAGAAAAATCGGCACCGGCTTAGGGTTATATCTTGCACTGCAGGTTATAAAGTCTCATGAAGGCGAGCTTGTCGTAGAAAGCGAAGAGGGGAAATATACGGAATTTATGATTAAACTTCCGGCTGTTGAAAATATGAATTTGCATTACGGAGAATGAGAATGATTTTATTTGATACTAAATATCTTCAATTAAAAAGTACACCGTCTAAGTCCGGTAAAGAGTGGGTTTATGCTCATCGTCCAAATGCTAAAGACGTTGTAATAATTCTTCCGTTGATTAACAACGAAAAAATATTGTTTCTAAAAGAAGAGCGTCCGCCTTTACAGGCAGAAGGAATTGCAAAGTTTTGCCTGGGATTTCCGGCTGGACTTGTCGGAGATGAAAGAAAAGGTGAAACAATTGAAGATGCTATTAAAGCGGAACTTATGGAAGAGGCCGGGCTTGAGGCTGATACGATAAAGATTATGACAAGAAAAACGGCAAGTTCTGCCGGTTGTGTTTCTGAAACAATAACTATTGCAATTGCTTATATAAATAATTATGAGTTAAAGTCAACTCCGGTAAATGACGGCGGTGTTATTGTTGATAGAATTCTTATAAAGAGAAAAGAAGTATATGCCTGGCTTAAAGAGCAGGAGAAAGAGGGGATTGCACTTACTGCCTCTACTCTTGCCGCTTTATATTTTTTAGATGAGGAGGAAAGATGATTTCAAGAGGTATAAGAGGAGCAATTACTGTTGAAGAAAATACACAGGAAGCTATCGGTGCTGCAACAATTAGGCTTTTATCAGAAATCGTAAAGAAAAACAATATTGATACGGATATGATTTCACATGCAATTTTTACCTTAACAGAAGATTTGAATGCTGATTTCCCTGCAAAATATGCAAGAATAAACTTAAAGTGGAAAGATGTTCCTATGATGTGTTTTCATGAACTTGATGTTCCGGGAAGTCTCAGAATGTGTCTGCGTGTTCTTGTCGTTGTTAATTGCGGTGAGGGGTTTATACCGGAATTCATTTATCTTGAAGGAGCTTCGGGTTTAAGAAAATGAAAAGATTTTTGATAGTTGATGATATAAAAGGCTGGCGCGATTATAATTCAAACATTATGCAGGAGCTTTTTCCGGCGGAAGAAATTGAGATTGATACAGCAGAATCCGCAGCACGTGCTTATGATTTTTTGCTTGAAGGGAAACCTTATTATGCGATAATAACAGACTTGCAGATGGAAGATGATTATGCCCCAAAATATGCAGGAGAATGGCTCGTTGAACAAATAAAAACATTTAGTAGTTATAATGATACAAAAGTTATAATGATTTCTGCTACATACAATATAAGACATATCGCGGAAACATTGGGGGTATATTGCATTCCGAAATCCACAGCATTGAAATGTCTATCTGCGTATGAAGAGATTCTAAAAAAAATATAAAAAGTTATAAAAACAAAAAATGGGATAGGAAAATACATTAATAACATTTTTTATGGTCGTTTTATACTATTAATATAGGTTGGAATTAAGAAAGAGACAGTTTAATAGTATGGAGGATGTTATGACCAAATATCACAACAATAAATTGCTGGATATTCACGAAAGAACATTTAATGAACTTTATTTTGCGGATACAATAGTCGAAATGACAAGGCAGTCTTGCAGAGAGAGAGAATTTAACGGGCAGTATTACGGAATCCCTGCAGAGATGGTTGCAAAACTCAGCGCTGAGAGAAATCATTATATAAATATGCTGGATATGCTCTCTGAGAGAATTACTAATATGAAGAATCTAAACTTGTCACTTGAGCAAGAAATTATGTTAGAGCAATACTCCAACAATAGCTGCAGATAGATAACAGCTTAAAGTTCCACAGATGAGTGCTCTTAGTCCTAATCTAGCCAGATTTTTCTTCTGGTTCGGAGCAAGCTCTCCTATACCGCCGATTTGAATAGCAATAGAGCCGAAGTTACCGAAGCTGCAGAGCGCAAAACTTGCAAGCATAAAACTTTTAGGCGAAATTGATTGAGCAACATTGGTTAAATCTACATAAGCAACCATTTCATTAAGCACAAGTTTTGTTCCCATAAGTGCGCCTACTGTTGAAGCGTCTTGAAGCGGTACACCAATAATTAATGCGAATATAGCAAATATTTTACCCAAAATTAATTTCAAAGAAAGGTGGCTTAAGAATGCAAAATGAGAACAGCCCGGACAGAATTTGTAAAGAAATAGTCCGCTAAGCCCTAATACCCAGTCAATGAATGCAACAAGAGCAACAAGAGCTAAGATCATAGCTGTTACATTGATTGCAACTTTCATACCTTCAGATGCACCGTTTGAAATTGCTTCAAACACATTTGTAAAAGTTCTTCTTCTTGAAACTCTTATGTGGTCTCTGGTTTCCGGTTCTCCTGTTTCGGGATAAATAATTTTTGATAAAATCATTGCCCCGGGAGCTGCCATAATTGAAGAGGCTAATATATAATGTGCAGGAATACCCATACCTATATAGATAGGCATAATTGCTCCGGAAATGCAGGCCATGCTTCCTGACATAGAAGCTAGAAGCTCGGAGCGGGTAAGCTTTTCTAAATACGGTTTAATCATTATTTGGGCTAATATTTGACCAACAAAAGAGCTTGCAACATTTGAGAGAGCTTCCGCTCCTGATACATGCATAATTTTATTCATTGCTTTACCTAAAGCTGCAACGACTCTCTGCATAATTCCGTAGTAATAAAGAATATTAACCAAAACCATCATAAATATGTTTGTACATATAAGCTGAACCGCGAAAATACTGCTTCCGGCACCAAACAGTTCGCTTAATTTTGCTTTTTGCAATAAGGGGCCAAATACAAACAATCCGCCTTCGGTAGCAAATTCGAGTATTTTTTGGATAAATAGCCCTATCATTAAAAAAAGCTTTTGCCCGAGCGGAACTTTAAAAATAAATACAGCAAACAGAATCTGCAGTATAAAACCCGTAATGATTGTTTTGTAATTAATAGCTTTTCTGTTATTTGACATCAGAAAAACAATTAAAAATATAACTGCAATACCTATTATACCGACAAATCTTTCCATATTGGCTCCTGCTCTTTTCTTTTTGAATATTTTAATTATAACAAAAAAGCAGTCTTTTTAATAAGCGGGCTTCAATATAATTTACAAAAGTCTAAACTGCTTCAACGTAGTTTATAATCTCTTCTTCCGTATTCATCTCTGTAGTACAGACAAGAACATGGCGCTTATCAATCTTTATACCGCCTAAAATTCCTTGTTCTTTTAGGTTTGCTAAATATTTATCAGCATCGTCTATTTCAACTACAAACTCATTGAAGAAGTTTTCATTAAGTGTCTTTACCCCTTTTCCTTTTAGCATTCTTGAAAGAGCATGGGCAAGATTGGCGGAAATTACGCCTGTTTCTCTAAAACCTTTTTCTCCTAGCAG
>CALUVK010000015.1 GCA_944324205.1 Candidatus Gastranaerophilales bacterium
AATATCCGGTATTGTAAGTTTATAGAAAAAAGATAAAGGAGGAGGAAAAATTACATATCGTATACAAAGTTTTGACCGGTGGTATTTTCCGCAGCATCCTGTCTCATAGCCTGAGATGCGAAAAACATTTGTTTTGCATAACTCTGAATTTCTTGATTATATACTCTCTGGTCAAAAATATTTTCATATTTTAAGAGATAATCATTAATCGGATCAACAATATCAGTAACAAGACCTGTTGCAGTATCTGCAACTTGTTGAAGAACACGTTTTCCGATACCAAGTTCAGCCAGTTTTTCAGACAAAGTTAACGAAAGAAGTCCGCTTTGTTGTACAGCCATCTCTGCTTTCTGCTCTAATCTCTGTTCCATTTTTTCTTCAGCAGCAGCATGCTGTTTAGTCGGATCATAGGTCTGAGTTTTATACGTTTGTAAAAAATTATTCAGATTAAATGTTTCTGCCATATCCTTTGCCCTATTCTTTGTATTAATGTTATCGGCATTTTTTTCAAAAACTTTAGGATTTTGAAGGAAACTTTTACAAATCTTTACAAAAAAAAGATTAGGGTAGGCTCAAGATACAACCTCAGCAATAAAACCTTTTTATACACGCTTTATGCAAATGTCAGTTATACTTATAATAAACATTAATACCTTATGTGACATATACACTTTAAAAGTGCCTGCAAAAATATATAAACAGATTAAAGCATCGGCCATTTGGCTTCTTTCCTTCAAAAGTATTGCTGTTTTCGACTAATTATGGTATAATACCCACGTGTTTATTTGGAAAAGGAGAATACGACATGGTGGAACAGTATTCAAATTGTGATTTTGAGGCTCTTTTAGAAAAGTACGATTACAATTTTAAACGCGGTGATATTGTGAAAGGAATCGTATGCGGCTATGAAGCAGGAGGTGTAATTGTTGACATTGGTTCAAAAAGCACAGCTTTTGTACCAGCATATGAAGTATCTTCTGACAAGAATGCGAAAGCTGAAGAAATTTTGAAATTGAACAATGAGTATGAATTTCTTATTACTCAAGACTGCGATGAAAACGGAAAATTTACGCTTTCGCATAAAAAAGTTCATCTTGCTCATACTTGGGAAGAGCTGGAAAAAGTAAAAGAAGCTGATGAAACTATATCAGTAGTCGTATCACAAATAGTAAGAGGCGGGGTAGTTGTTGATATATCCGGCGTACAAGGTTTTATTCCGCAAGGACAGCTTTGTGCCAGAGAAACAATTACAGGCCCTGGCGAAAAAATTGATGTAAAAATCCTTTCTATTGATAGAACACAAAATAACTTAATTCTGTCTAATAAAAAAGTTTTTGAAACAAATATGGCAGAAACCAGAAAAAGTGTTTTTGAACAAATAGAAATTGGTCAAATTGTCAAAGGTGAAGTCGTAAGAATCACCGATTTTGGTGCATTTGTTAATGTAGGAGGCGTTGACTGTCTGCTTCCGCTATCCCAAATTTCCTGGAAATGGGTTGAGCATCCAACTGATTTACTTAAAGTAGGACAAGAAATAAATGTTGAAATCATTGATGTTGATTATGACAAACAGAGAATTAGCTTAAGTTTGAAAAATACCGAGCCTGATCCCTGGATTAAAGCCGAAGAAGAGTTAAAAGAAGGTGATATTAAAGAAGGAACTATTACAAGAATTAAACCTTTTGGTGCTTTTGTAGAAGTTTTGCCGGGAGTCGAAGCGCTTCTCCCCCAATCATCACTTATTGAATATCAAAATACAAATAAATGTATTCTTAATACGGGAGATAAAGTTAATACTAAAATTATTAAGTTTAATCCAAAAGATAAACGTATTTCATTAGGGCTTCCTACGGAAGAGAAAACTGAAGCTGGTGTAGAATAGATAAAACAGCTTCTGGAGCCAAACCTACAATATTTTCAAAACTTCCCTCATATTTATCTATATAATTAGAGGGAAGTTCTTGTATACCATAGCTTCCGGCTTTATCCAAAGGGTTAAATTTATCAATATAATAGTTTATCATATTATCTGACCAAGAAGTAAACCTGACATAACTTGTTGTCGATAACAAAGCTGCTCTATTTGTCTTTGTATTTATACCGCAAGCTGCAGTCACAACGGAATGAGTATTACCTGAAAGAGATTTAAGCATCTCATATGCCTCTTCTCGAGAATGAGGTTTCCCTAAAATTCTATTATGCAAAACAACAACAGTATCTGCTGCAAGCACAAGAGAATCCTTATCTACACGCCTTACAACATCTAAACATTTTTGAGTTGCTAAATCTTCAATTTTTTCATAAGAAAAAATATTGTCAGGCAATTTTTCATCATAATTTGAAGGTATAACTTTAAATTCTAAACCCAAATCAGATAAAATCTTTTTTCTTCTTGGAGAATTTGAAGCAAGAATTAATTTTACCATCTTTTAAAAAACTCCATTAAGTGGTTCTAAAAAAACTTTTCCAACCTTTTTTGACAATTCCAATAGTTTCTTTGAAGCTCTTTGTGTAAATCCACTAATATTAATAAATTTTTTTATAACAATTTTTTCATCATCAAAATTCTCTTTTGCAACAGATAATATATTTTCAGCACTCTGCATAACTGTTTTCCAACTTTTAAATAAAGGTTTTTTATGCTTAATTATTTCACCTGTCTGATTATCAAAAGTTAATTTTATTTTTCCAAATTCAAGAGTAGATTCCCCAAACATAGACACATTCTTCTGAGGCGATAATAAATACCGTTTATCTGAAAAAAAACTATTATTAATTTTTAATCCACTTAAAATCTTAGATGAAAATTCACTGCCATTTTCTTGACAGCAACTATTAGCATTCATTTTTGAAAGAACACTCTGCATATTTTTTAGCCCATTGGCAGATAAAAATCTTTTTTTACATTGAAAGGTTTGGTTTTGACTTTGTTGAATTTTCATATATTTACCCCTTATTAACATAAGAATATTTATTAAAATTTGACATATTTTCCAATCTCATATATAATATGAAAAAGAATTAAGAATAGTATTGTTAATATTTTACTCTGGAAAGGATTGGTATGCAAGAAGAACAAATCATAACGGAAGTTTTTGCCCAAAAAGCTAAGGAATTAGAAAAAAATGAAAACAATAAATCTGAGCAAAGTTCAAAAACTGATAAACGCAAAGAACTGGAAGATTTAATAACTGTCAATTCCTGCCTAATTGATGTATTGAAAGATGCTTGCGAATTCAACATAGAAAGCGAATATGTCTCTCTTATACATTCAGCGCTTTCTGTAATATCAGAAAAACAGTTAGAATCTTTAAAGCTTGTAAGCGAATTGCATTAATATCCGTTAGGAATAAACTCCCTGTTTCTGAATTTAGCTCCAAGAGAGCTGGCAATTGCTTCACACTGTTTAATATCAATATTGTGCAGCTTATCAAAACCTGTTACTACAGAAGCAGAAACATCCATACCTTCATTAACACAAGCTTTTATAAATTTTTTTACTTCCTCGTATGCATTTTCAATTTTTGGATTGCATATTTCATTGTATTCAGCAATACTAGAAGCATTTAAGCTTACAGATACTGCATCTATTAAACCTTTAAATTCAGCAGCAACATTTGTTTTATAAATGGCGTTAGCATGGCCATTTGTATTCACACGAATTTTGATTTCAGGATGTTTTGCTCTTAGGTATTTGCAAAATTCTTTCATCATTTCGCGTCTTAAAAAAGGTTCTCCATAACCGCAAAAAACAACTTCATGGGGAGTTGGCACATATGCATTAAATTGGTTAATTAAATCTTCCAACTTATAATTATCATCATGCCACATTTGTGCACCACAAACATCATCTTTTTGTTCACGAAGGCAAAAAATACACTTGTTGGTGCAAGAATTTGTTAAATTCACATAAACTGTTTCCGGAGCTTCTTCATCATTAATAGAATAAACCAGTGTATACATTTTCAAACCTCCCTATTACATTATAATATAAAAATAACAAATTATTATAAAAATTAATTAGGAGGTAGAATTAATTTATAGTGCCCCTCTTGCAAAATTCTTTAAATTCTATTAAGATATATGTATTAATGTTAAGCAAATTTAAAAGTTAGATAAAAGGTGGTAGCATGGCTGAAAATGAAGAATTACAAGAGATGGGCAATGAAGAAAACACTCATCAAAAAATTTTGGTAGCTGATGATGAAGCAAGTATCAGAAGAATTCTTGAAACCCGTCTCAAAATGGTTGGATATGATGTTGTAACGGCTGAAGATGGCGAAGAAGCAGTAGAAGTATTTAACAAAACCAATCCTGATTTGGTAGTGTTGGACGTTATGATGCCAAAGATGGACGGATACGGTGTAACAAGAGAAATTCGTAGAACATCTGATGTTCCTATTATTATATTAACAGCATTAGGTGATGTCTCAGAAAGAATTACCGGCTTGGAACTTGGTGCAGACGATTATGTTATTAAACCATTTAGCCCGAAAGAATTGGAAGCCAGAGTAAAAGCTGTTCTTAGAAGAACTATAAGCAAGGATATTATTATTCCAACATCTTCATCTTCAGGACCTTCACTAGTAAATTCAAAGAACAGTAAAAATATAATTACTGCCGGAGCCATAAAAATTGATACTGCAAGAAGACAAGTATTCAGAAAGAATGAAAGAATAAGACTTACAGGAATGGAATTTAGTCTGCTTGAACTTTTAGTAAATAATTCCGGACAGGCTTATTCAAGAAACGAAATTCTTCAACATGTATGGTCTTATCCTGCAGATCATAGAATTGATACCCGTGTAGTAGATGTTCATATTTCGAGACTTCGTTCAAAGCTGGAAACAGATCCAACTAATCCGGAATTAATTCTAACTGCGCGCGGAATTGGCTATATGTTCCAAAGAATAAATTAGGAAAATAAATTTAATAAAAAGCGGTCGGGAAATATATTTCCCGACCGCTTGCTTTAAAATTTTTATTTGATATACTAAGAATTGCTAAATATGGCGCCTGTCGTCAAGCGGTTAAGACCTCGGATTGTGGTTCCGATATGCATGGGTTCGAATCCCATCAGGCGCCCCATTTTTAAGAATAGACCCAAAAGGGTCTTTTTTGTTGCAAATATTGAATTTCAGAGTTCGAGCATTTTTTAAAAAATGTAGTAACCTCTAATGGGATTCGAACTCTTTAAAGTTGTTGTGTATATTTCAGATAATTATTGATTAGTTCTAATAATTCTCTATAACTTTTTATATCTTCATTTGGAGCATTATTTTTCACTAAATTATCAATGTGACCTTCAACTAAAAATTTCAATAAATTCATTAAAGCTAAACTTTGTTCTTCCTTAGTTGATTCACTGTCCTCTATTTCTATATCAACAGTAATTCCATTGATTTCACATCTTTTTATTAACATATTTATTGTATAATGATTTTTAAAAATAAATCAATTTGAACATTGAATAATTCAACACAGGGTAAAAGATGCCTTTTCTATGGAAACTGACTGACATTTTTAATTAGACTTTCGGGTTAGTTCCCGACTAGAAAGGGGGTCGATATGGATAATTTCAATTTAGCATTATTTTTAATCTTTTTGATTTTATGCGTATTAAAAAACGGCTCTCATCTTAATAGATAAGAACCGTTAGACTTTCTACAAGGCATCCGGTAGCTTGAGAAACTACCACCCTGTGTTTCTATTATAAATTATCTATTTTTATTTTTCAACCCCGTTAATATAATTTTCTATGTCCGAATAAAGGATGATGATTTGTGGAGATGATAAAATCTGGTGTAAAGTTTTGTTAAAGAGTTCGAACAAAGTCCTATCATCCGCCCCACTATTAAAATACTCTCACAGAGAGGGTTTTAACTTTTTAAGGGGTATAATTAACCCATTAAGGGTAAAATAACATTAAAAATATTTAATAAACCGCTTGAAATAGATAAGAAATAAGTTACAATATAACTTAATCAAATTTTTAAATTTTAAATTTTCCTTTTTCTAATTGATTAAATGCATCTTTAACTGATATCGTTTTCGGTTTTCGCGGCATATATTTTTCTATATTTGTCCGCAACTCTCTAAAATACGAAATTTTTTGCATCAATTCAATGAATATATCCGATGTTTTACCGCTAATTAAATATAAACATGAATCTTGTTTATATTTTTTTGCAAGAATTGAGATAAAATCCGGTGATTCTTCTCTTAAACGTTCTCTAAAATTACGGAGTGGTTTCGTTTTACCTTGCACTTTTATAAATTTTTTAAATGCAGGGGCCGGATAAGAAGTTGTACTATCAACTATCATCACTAACTTATCCCCCTACCAGAGATAAACAATTTGAGTCATTAAATGACTGCAATGACGGGTTAATTTGAATTGCTATTGAATAATCTTTTCTAAACCCTTCCGTATCACCGAGCTCTTTTCTTATTGCTGCACGATAATAGTATGCATCTGCATATTTTGAATTATTTTCAATTGCTTTATTTAAATCAGCAATTGCACCTTGAAGATCCCTGAGAACACACTTTTGAAGCCCTCTAATATAATAACTCTCAGCAAGTTTTACGTTTGTTGTCGGACTCTTTTTTATAGCTGTTGTTGTTATTACCGGATTAACAGGAGCTTGTACAGTTGCAACACCTGCGCTTATCGTATTGGCAGATGCTAATTTTTCTTCAACCGGTGCCGGCATAGGTTTTGATTGCTGTGCATTAACAGTTTGTTTTACAGGTTGTTGTGACTGCGTAGGTGATATTAATGCTTTAGTATTTGTTTGTGAAGAAACCGAAACTTGTTTAACAGCTTGCCCTACCGGTGTTTTATTATATGCTATCGTTTCTCCCCCAATAGTTGGTTTGGTCAAAGAATTAACCGGAAATGAAGCCGTCGGAATTGCAGCAATGTAACTTTCTTTTGATAACAAGGGTTTAACATTTTTGATAAATATCTGCTTCTCAGCTAATGCAACAGCTTGATCTAAATCAATAGCCGCTCCTTCATTATCAAAATATAATTTTTTCAAACGGCCGCGGTTTGCGTAAGCAATACTGTCATTTGGATTCAAAGCAATAGCTTGCGAATAGTCACTTAAAGCTCCTACATTAAAATTCATTCGTTTTTTTACAACGCCTCTGTTATTATATGCCTCTGCATCTTTTGGATTAAGTTCTATTGCAATATTATAATCTTCCAGAGCACCTTTATTATCATTCAACATATATTTTAGGTTCGCCCTGTTATAATATACATCCGCATATTTACTGTTAATCGAAAGTGCTTTGGCATAATCATTCATTGCACCGTCAATGTCATTCAATGCGACTTTTAAAACACCTCTATTATTGTATGCATAAGCAAAATTCGGATTAATTCTTAATGCCAAATTATAATCCGCCATTGAACCATCTAAATCTCCGATTAACTGCTTTATATATCCTCTGTTCAGATATAACTCTGGATTATTTGGATTAAGCTGTATAGCTTTATCAAAATCAGAAATTGCTCCCTGAATATCCTGTTTTAAAAAACGCATCGATGCTCTGTTTGAATAAGCTAAAGAAGCATTTGGATTCCGTTCAATTTCCTGTGTAAATGTTTCAATTGATTTTTCAATAGGAGTCTCAGCAAAAACTGCTCCGCTTAAATTTAGCGATAAAATCAGTGCAAGTATAATACTTGTTTTTTTCACGATACGTACTCCTTCATCAAGTTGAATTTGATTAAATGATATCACATAAAATTTTCTTATCAAGTAGGACGAAGAGTAATAAAGATAAAATGTATACTGTAAAATAACAATAAAAACAAGCATTTTAGTTTCAGATAATCTGTTGCATTTCAATTTATACCATATTAGAATATATAATGTGCCGATGTGGCTCAGGTGGTAGAGCAACTGATTCGTAATCAGTAGGTCGGGAGTTCAAGTCTCCCCATCGGCAAATTATTTGTATCTGTTTATTAGTTTTATTTTATAAAAGGATTCTTTATGAAAATTCCGGAAGTTTTAATCTATAATCCCCGTGGAACATATTTATATAAAATGTTTAATACAAAAGACAGCAAATATCTTGGGAAAATGGTCGCATACCCAAATATCAATAAACAGTTAAACATTTCTGAACTTACTATTTTTACACAAAGAAGACAGGGATTGGGAACAAAATTTCTAAATTTAGCCAAAAACTTAAGTAAAGAATGTGGCTGTGAAGGCAGAATGATTTTAGATGCAAGCACAACACCTTATGATCCGCATAATCCTCCACATATTTTTTATAGAAAATATGGTTTTACATCAGATAATAAAAAATTTATCAAAAAAATAGACAAACACATTCAGAAAGATAAACAGCTTAATTATATGTCAGCTCAACCTCTTACAATGTATTATCCAGATGAAAGTCCTCACAAAATAACTATATTTCGAAAAATAAAAAACTTTTTAGATAAAAAATTTTATGATAATCTATAATTATGAAGAAGTTAGCTTTAATTCTACTACTAATCTTTGCACAAATGACCGTTTTTGCTTCACCGATTGTATATAATGATGACGGTAACTTCGGATTAAAAGACAATAGCGGAAATATAATAGTTGAAGCAGAGTATAAAAAATTAATAAAACTTGGTGAAAGTGGCTGGATTTTCCAAAAACGTTCTAAATTTGGAATTATGTCAGACAGCGGGGAAATACTTGTAGAACCTAAATATAACTATGCAGAGAGACTTTTAGGTAAATTTGCCAAACTAAAAAAAGGTGATAAATACGGATTGTTTGATGAAATAGGATTTGAAGTTTTACCGGTAGAATATTCCGCAATTGATCTGTTATTCGGAGGAATGTTTTTAACTTGTAAAAATTATAAATATGGCGTTACTGATATAAATGGCCAACCTATTTTAGAAAATGTTTTTGATGATATTTATATGCCACAACCTAATCGTATGATTCTTGTATATAATGGTCAACAATATGAAATAGAAGGCATCAAAGGGGAAGAACTTACACTTCCATCTGATATTCGTTCACTTGCTGATACATCCGAAATTGCCATAAAAGAATTAATAACAAAACCCGGAGTAACTACAGGATATTATAGCGTTACTGCAACCAATTATTTTTTAAAGATTTTTTCATCAATCTCTCCTGCATATGAAGATACAATTGATGAATTAATGTTCTCCAAAGGAGCTGATGCAGCAGGTGTTATTATGAAATTTAGCTGGCTTCCAAGGTTTCCGTTTGTTTATGTTAAAAAATACATACAAAATCTTACAGCACCAAATAATGGCCCTCTAAGCGGCGTTAAGTCAAATTTAAAGAAAGAATTAACAGAGTAGATAAAGTATAAATAATCCTTAGGAATTACTACCAAAGAAGATTAAGAATACATATTAAAAATGTTAAAATATATATGTAAGTCGAAGGCAGCTAGTGAATTGTCGGATTTCGACGCTTTTTATGATTAGGCATTGTGTGTGTGTTCGGCTTACATCTTTAAAAACCAAATCTTTTCTTCATATAATTGGCCCTGCTCCTTTTGTCTCTCTTCCGGAAGGAGCATTTTGCTGTATTTAATATAATCGTTGACTCGCATCTTCTTGTAATGTACAATATTTATAAATTGCGGGGAGTTATGAATAATATTTTTGAAAAAAATATTAATGCACTTGCACTAAAAGATAGCAAGCTAGCATCAAAATTAAACTCTTATATAGTTACGGACATTCCTCAACTGGTTAAAGAGAATGGATTTTATAATCTTATTTACAAAACCATTCCTTTACATAATTCAACGAATCCTCTACAAGAAGCTTTAGAAATTTTTTCTCAGGCTCAGAATGAACCTGTTGCAATACATCTAATTTATGGAATCGGCTTAGGCTATTTATTTCAAACAGCTTCTCAAAAATCGCAAGGTACAGTTATTTTATACGAACCCGACTTGAATATCCTAAAAATAGCTTTTACTCTAGTAGATTTTTCAAAAGATATTATAAAAAACAACGTTTATATAGCTTCAACATTAGATAAAGTGGGAGAGTATATATATAGAAAGTCAAACATGAAAAATATACCTCTTATGCTATCAACAACTTCTTATAGAAAACTTGATGAAAATAAGTTTAATATGTTAGTTGCAGAATTACAGCGTATGGTTGGTTCATATGGTATGGATTTGAGATATACAAAAGAAAAATTTTATCCGCTTTTAAAAAAACTTATTCTAAACATGCCCTATTTTATACATGAAACTCCGCTTGCAGAATTTAAAGATATTTATAAAGGTAAAACCGGCGTTGTTGTATCTGCAGGTCCAACATTAGATAGAAATATAGAAACTATTAAAAAATATCGAGATAATATTATTTTATTTGTTGTTGGAACTGCAATGAAAACTATCGCACAACATAATATAACGCCAGATTTTCTTTGTATAATTGAATCAAATGACTGTTCTAAACAAATTGCAGGACTAGATTTAAGTAAAGTCAATTTTATAACAGAACCTTTTTCACACCAGAATTTAAGAAAATTTGGATATAAAAACATATACACTCATATATCTGCTAATCAACCAGTGAATTTTTTATGGAAAGATATTGCAAATATTGATATTTCAGAATATTGGTCAAAGGGAACTGTTTCTTATGCCGCTTTAAATTGTGCAAGAATATTAGGGTGTTCAAAAATTGTGCTTGTAGGACAAGATTTAGCATATATAGAAGGTCAGTGTTATAGTAAGGATTCTGCATATAAAGATTTAGAATGCAAATTTAATAAAGAAACAAATAAATGGGAAATTACAGCACGGGATTTTGATAATTTTTGTTCTTCCCTAAGTAATGCTGCAACAAAAGAGGCTCAAGTTAAAACTGCCCAAAAGAGACTTCATGATTTAAATAATTCTCTTTATTATGTTAAAGGAATAAATGGGGATATGATACCGACAGAATCGGTTTATGCAGCTTTTATAAGACCGTTAAAAGAATTTGCAGAACATTTTAATGACAGAGAGTATATTAATACTTCTCTTGTGGGTGCACAGATTGACGGATATAAAAATATGCCGTTAGAAGAAGCTCTTAGAGATTCAAGCAAAATAGAAAACAGAGAACTGATATGTGATTTTAAATATGATATTAATAAAATCAAGGAAAACATTCATATAACAAACTCTAATTTAAAATACGGAGTAGAAAAAATTCATGAGGGACAAAAAATTATAAAATCTATGAACAATGATTTAAAACGTTATAAAAATATTAATACAGATATCTTAAAGACATTAAAAAAACTTTTTGCCAATTATATAGAATTAAGTACTGTGTTTGCAAAGAAAAATTTAATTTTTGATTTTATAACAACCGCTGAACGAATTGATTTAGATTATGAAATGAAAATGACTAAAAATTTTACTCAAGAAAATATCGAAAATTTAATAGAAAAACTACACAATTATTACACGAATGCAGAAAAACGATTAAATATTATCTCAACTTTATTATTAAAAACATGTGAGGAGCTAAAATGAAAATTTTAATTCAAAGAGTAAAAAAAGCTTCTGTTATTATTGATAAAGAATTGTATTCTTCTATTAAACAAGGAATATTAGCTTTTGTTGGCATAGAGAAAGGTGATACAAAAGAAGATGTTCAAAAACTTGCAAAAAAAATTACAAATTTAAGAATATTTCCCGATGAAAATGATAAAATGAATAGATCATTAATTGATATTAATGGAGAAATGCTTATTGTATCACAATTTACATTATGCGGAGACTGTAAAAAAGGTACACGGCCAAGTTTTGATAAATCAGCATTACCGGTTGTTGCAAACGAACTTTATGAAAATTTTATAGCTGAAATTAAATCTTACGGGATAAAAACTGCCAATGGGAGTTTTGGTGCCATGATGGAAGTTGAACTCATAAACGACGGTCCAGTAACTTTTATGTTAGAAACAAAGACTAATTAAATCAGAGCACCATTGCAAGTATCATTAAAATCATAGCGCCAATTTCCATTGCAGTTGACATTCTCTGGCTGAATTTGTAGGAATCGTATCTTGAGGAAGATTTTTGGGCTTTGTTTGCGCTATTCAGGCGCTTAATTCTGCTTGTTGTATTATCTTCCGCAAATGATGTACCGAATGTTTCATATTCAAGCTGTGCAAGTTCGTCGCTTAAGTTTGTACTGCTTTGCGGAATTGCAGCTCCGCCTGTCATATCGCCGTAGTTTACATAAGGGCGGGAATAATTTCTCTGACCGAACGGCATTCCGAATCTGTTGCCGCCTAAACCGCCGATATCAGAAGAGGAGAGCGCATTATCGTCATAGTATCGGCTTCCAGGTATATAAACAGAATCATCTTGCTTTTCCTGAACGAGTCTATCCGGCATAACTTCGGCTTTAATTCTGTCCATTCTTGTAGAGTAATCCTCTACATCATAAATTTTCCCGAAAAGTTTTCGCTCGATTGCAACAATACGCGAGTGAAAATCACGGTTCTTATATGTTTGGTTAAAGATTTTTTGCTCGATTTCATCTACTACCGGATAATTTACGGAACTATCTTCCGCAAGTTTTTCTTCTTCAGCGAAAGTATCTTCAACCGGCGGTATTTCAAGTCCTATTACGTCTGCGGATATATCTGCGGAAAGTTTTTTTATTCTCTTATTCAAATCCCCGGTAGAAGCTTGACCGTAAATTGTTTTTTCAAGCCTTGCAGCGCGATTTTTTAAAGAATCTTTTGAAAAATCAAATCCGTAAATATCGTTTTCTATTTTTGTAATTGTACTTTCGTTTGATGAAGCGTAAACTTCAAAAGATGCTGGAATTAATAAATATAATAAAATTAAAGTTGTTGATATTATTTTTTTCATAGTGTTACCACCCGATAACACTATAAAGCGGGATAACGCTCTTCTCTATTCAACCGTTCAACAGAATATTTTTTAGAAAAAATACTTAAAAAGACTTACACTAAAGTCCTGATTATATTTATTCCTACCCTTTTTGTTCTAAGTAAGAGGATTAGATATAAAGTTTTGCAAAATCTAAATCACTTTTTATGGTAATTTTGATATTTGTATAACTTCCGTTCACTATGTAAACAGGAATATCAAGGTATTCAAGCATAGAACAGTCATCGGTAAAATTTTTGTCTTTTAATTTTTCATGTGCCGTTTTTATAATAGAAGTCTTAAACCCTTGCGGTGTTTGGGTATTATAGAGCTTAGAACGGTCTATTGTTCTTATAATCCGTCCGTTTTCATCGACTTCTTTTATTGTGTCGGTAGTTTTGGTCATAACTGAGACCGCACCTTTATCAAGAACAGCTTCCAGAGTATAAGCAATAGTATCTTTTCTGATTAACGGTCTTGCGCCGTCATGAATTAGGACATAGTCATTTTTTATAACTTGAAGAGCATTATAAACCGACTTTTGTCTGGTATTTCCGCCTTCTATAATTCTAATTTTCGGATTTATTAAAAGTTCCTCTAATATTTCTATAATTGAGATATTTGCTGAAATTATTATTTCGTCAATCTCTTCAAAATCCAAAAACTTGGAAACAGTTTCTTCAATTACGGTTTTATCCTTAAGTTTTGCAAGCAGCTTGTTCTCACCGCCGTAGCGGGAAGAAGTTCCTCCTGCCGTTATTATTAATGAAAATTTGTTCATACATCCTCCTTAAAATGATTAAAAAGACCTAATTCGTCATAAGTTTTATATTTTTTGCCGTCAATATCCAGAATACAATCTGACCTTTCAATAACTTCTCCTATAATATTATATTCTATATTTATTTCTTTTAGAAATTCCCTTGGCAGAGCTGCAACAAGCTTATAGTCTTCTGCCCCGAACATACCTTCTATATACTTGGCTCTGATTGTAACTCCGCTTGCTTGAGCAATTTTGAATAAAGCATCCGCTAACCCGTCTGATGTATCCATCATTGCATAATCATCCTTAATTTTTTCAGATATTTCAAACGCAAATTCTTCATCAAGCTCCGGCTCTAAATGTGATTTGATTAAATCTGTGCGATTACCGCCATGCATTAATTCGTCAAGACCCAAAGAACTTTCACCGAATTTGCCTTTAGATATAATAACATACCCGGGCTTTGCAGATTTTCTTGAAGAAATTTTTCTTCCTTTATCAGAACCGATGGCAGTAATAGAGATAAAAACTTTGTCCGCTCCTGTTATATCACCGCCTATAATTTCAGCCCCCCGAAGCGCAGATTTTGCACCTTTATAAAATTCTTCTACAAAATGCTCGTTAGTATCGTTTGGAAGGGATAGAGCTATTGTAATATAAGCTGGTTTAGCTCCCGAAGCCAAAATATCGCTTATATTAACCGTTACGGCTTTATAGCCAAGCTGGTACGGAGTACACCAATTAAGCTTAAAATGAACATCCTCAACGAGATTATCCTGCGTAACAACAATACCCAAATCTTTAAGGTAAGCACAATCATCGCCTAAAAATCCATTGTCCGTTTGTTTTTTTATAATCTCAATAAAATCAAGTTCTTTCATCATGCTAAGTTTAGCATAAAATTGAGTTGAATATAATTCATAGAGGTACATTAGTCTGTAGGTTTTGGTAATATTTGATTTCCGAAACATTTTTGCTGCAGTAAATCAAAAATTTACCAAGCTGAAAATAGGTATGAGCTGTGGATATTTCTCTTCTGGATTATATTTACCACAATGTTTTTTGTTATAAAATAAAAATATGAGTAAGAAAAATAACAATTTAAAAAATGAACAAGCAACTGAAAACGAAAAGATATCATTAGGCGGGAAGATTTTTTTGTTTTTTCTTGCATGTATAGTAGCTTACATTTTTCTTCTATATCCTTTTACTTGTTTAGAAAAAGAAATTTTAACGTGTAATGCAAATTATAAATGTACATTAGAGCAAAAATACGTTTTGTACACAAAACATAAAGAAATTTTCCTTAATAAAGACAGCAAAATTAATTTTCAATTAAGGCAATATAAAAATAACAGAAGGGCCGCAGATTATAAAACGTACAAATTGTATCTAACTATAATTGATAAAGATAATAAAGCTATTTCTCCTTTTAAAAAAGAATTAGAATTTACAATGGTTGATACTTTTATGGCAACCTCGACAGAAATTAAACAAAATGACAAAACAATAGAACAAGAAATGTCCAAAATAACAACAAAAATCGGGCAAGATTTTACTGATTATTTAGATAACCCTCAAAAAGGCTTTACTATAAGCAGTTCTGCAAATAAAACAGACAAATTTGCAATGATGCCATTATATATAGCAGTATTTATTTTTATCGGACTTTTATTCCTGACAAACTTGTTAGGTATACTTATAGATAAACTCAAAAATTTTAAAGGCTTGAGCTAGAAAAGCTATAAACAGACAGAGAATATCCTGCCAATAAAGAAGCCTATAAGTTAAACAATACCTAATAATAACTGCAATATATCGATGTGCCAAACATATTTGAAATATAGCCAAAGTAAAAACACTGTTAATGATTTAGTCCATTCTTCAAATTTATTTGATAAATGGTTTTGGTTTGTTATATTATAAACTTATGAATTGTTTTTTCAGAGATCAGCAGGAAGCTTTATTCAATGCGACAAAACCCTATCAGTATGTAGGCGGGGAGTTTCTATCTTATAACAAAGATTTTGATTCGGCAAAAGTAAGGTTTGCATTTGTTTTTCCGGATAAATATGAGATTGGTATAAGCAATTTAGGCGTAAGAATAATTTATGACAGGGTAAATGTTCAAGATGGTTACATGGCTGATAGAGCTTATGCTCCGGAACCTGATTTTAAGCCGGAATTCCTGTACGGGGTTGAGTCTAAAAGAGCTCTTAAAGATTTTGACGGTATCGGGTTTTCGCTTCAATATGAGCTTTCATATCCTACTGTATTAAAAATGCTTGAAATGTCCGGGATAAGCGTAAGAAACGATGAGCGCAGAGAGGATGAGCCTATAGTTTTAGCAGGAGGCCCGTGTACTTTTAATCCGCTTCCGATGGCTGATTTTATTGATGTCTTTTGTATCGGAGACGGTGAAGAAATGATGATAGAAGTATGTCAATCACTGGAGCGCACAAAAGGGCTTTCAAGAAAAGAAAAAATAGAAGATTTATGCAAAATAAAAGGGTGCTGGAGCAAGGGAGTAAACAATACTGTTGAAAAACGCCTTGCCCCGTTGGTATTAGAAACTGCTGCAACCTCTTATCCGATACCTTTTTCAAGCTCTGTTCACGACAGAGCAATCGTCGAAATCCGCCGCGGCTGCGGAAGAATGTGCCGTTTCTGCCAGCCGGGGCACGTAACCTTGCCGGTTAGAGAGCGTCCGGCAGAGGATATAATTAAGATTACAAAAGAACTTGTTAAAAATACCGGTTACGATGAGTACTCGCTGCTTTCGCTCTCTTCTAACGATTATTCAAACATAAAAGAGGTTATAAAAGAACTTGCGGTTGATTTTAACAGAAAAAAAATCTCCGTATCACTTCCGAGCCAGCGTATTGACGGGTTTAATCTTGAGCTTGCAAACCTTGTTCAATCCGTGAGAAAATCCGGCATGACATTGGCGCCGGAAGCCGGAAGCCAGAGGCTTAGAAATGTTATTAAGAAAAATATATCAGAAGAACAGATTATTAATGCGGCGCTTACTTTATATGAAAACGGCTGGTCGAGAATTAAATTCTATTTTATTGCGGGGCTTCCTACGGAAACTTTAGAAGATATGGACGAGATGGCGGAATTATTGAACAAAATTAAATACCGTGCAAAGTTGATTAAGCGTGAAAAGGGGCTTAACCACGGATTTGAGATAACCTGCACATTATCAATTTTTGTTCCTAAGCCGTTTACGCCCTTCCAGTGGTGCCAGCAGATGGATTTAGATGAGGTTACGGAGCATATTAATTATCTTAAGGATAAAATTAAGCATATCAAAGGGATAAAAGTTAATTACCATGAAAAATATGTATCTGAAATAGAGGCTGTACTTACAAGAGGTGATATCAGTCTTACGAAATACATAGAAGCTCTCTATAAAAAAGGATGCTACTTAGATACATGGGGCGAATATTTTAATAAAAATGTATGGCAGGAAACAGCGGAAGAATGCGGTTTTTCACTTTCAGAGCTTGCACAAAAGCCGTACGGTTTAGATGAAGAACTTCCATGGGATTTTATAGATACGGGCTTAAGCAAAGATTGGCTGAAAAATGAGTATAAAGAGGCTTTTGCTCAAGGATGTGAATTTAATCATCAGCCGACCTGCGAGAATAAATGCGTGCAATGCGGAGTCTGTCCGTCTCTAAAGACGCATAAAGTTATGGCAAAGCCTTATAAAGCTTCGGATGAAGCCCAAAAGATTACAAATATTGTACCGCAAGACCCGGCAAGGGCGCATCTTGACCCGAATATTCCGATTTACAGATACAGAATAAAAGTTACTAAAAAAGGTATTTTAAGATATTTTTC
>CALUVK010000016.1 GCA_944324205.1 Candidatus Gastranaerophilales bacterium
CTCAAGGTTAGTTATACCAGTAATTAGCAATCCTGAAACACAAGGTCAATAATTCCGGCGGCAGGTCATCTATAACTAAGTAGTAAGTTGAGTGAAACCCAACAAATAAATTGATTGTGTTATTTTTGTAATATATCTTTTATAACTCGTTATAAAAGATATATTAGCTAGTTTTTAAAAACTTCTTTTATAGACTGTTTATAATCAGGTCTTATAATACCTCGTTCTGTAATAATTCCGGTAATCAACTCATTTGGAGTTACATCAAATCCAGGATTAATTATATTCACACCCTTTAAAGGACATATTGGTTTACCGTTTATAAGAGTTACTTCATCATGTGAGCGTTCTTCTATTGGAATTTCATCGCCAGATTTTATTGATACATCAATTGTAGATAATGGTGCTGCTACATAGAAAGGTATGTTATGATATTTTGCAGCAATTGCTACAGTGTAGGTTCCAATTTTATTTGCAGTGTCTCCATTAGCAGCAATTCTATCTGCACCAACTACAACCATATTAATCATACCCTTTTTCATAAAATAAGAACACATACCGTCTGTTATTAATGTAACCGGAATCCCATCCATTGCGAGTTCGAAAGTTGTAATTCTTGCTCCTTGCTGTCGGGGTCTGGTTTCATCCGCAAAAACTTTAATACTGTTATCTTTTGCAAAAGCAGACCGTACAACGCCGAGTGCAGTCCCATAACCGACCGTTGCTAAAGCTCCGGCATTACAATGAGTTAATATTGTAGCGCCTTTTGGAACTATCTCGGCCCCGAAATCTCCAATTTTTTTATTAATTTCAATATCTTCATTTTCAAGTTTAATCCCATTTTGTTTCAGTTCTTCAATAATGCCTTTAATATCGGCATTAGAAGCTTTTATAATTTCAATTTGTTTTTCAACAGCCCACATAAGATTAACAGCAGTTGGACGTGAAGTTTTCATATATTCGGCTTTTTCAATAAGTTTAGCCACAAAATCATCTTTTGTAAGGCATATTTTTTCAAGTTCCTGAGCATAAAGAATTACTCCGTGAGCACCCGCAATACCTATAGCTGGTGCTCCTCTTACTACCATATTTCTGATAGCTTCAAACATTTCATCACCGGATGTTATATTTACAAACTTATACTCATAAGGAATAACTGTCTGATCTACCATTTTAGAATATGTATCCACCCATTCAATTGTTTTAATTTTTGATTGAAAATTCATTTTGTACCTCTCATTTAGCAAAAAATCTTTCTTAGAATAGCATAAAAAAACAGGAAATAATAGCTGGTTTTGTTTTGAATAATTGTCAGTAATTTGATGCGGTAAATCGCAACTTTACCACATTCTTGCTTCAAGTAGTAAACAGGTATTTCTTAAATCTCGTTGATGAGAAAAAGAACAGGGCAATTTACGCGGTAAGTTGTAAAAATTTGGTCTGGTTAATTTCATATAAATTGAGAAATATGCACTAAGCAAGGTTTGGCAATGCCTGACAAAATCTATATTCACAATAATTCTGCCAAACATTATGCAATAGTACAACTTACTACAGGATTATTTTTTTGCCATTCTTGATTTGCGAATCAAGATATTAAAAATTATATAAGCAAACAAAGTACAATTAAAGAAAATCTATAACCACAAATCACTATTCACGAGACACGAAATAAAAAGGTGGGCATACTTCCGTTTTGCCCACCCTACAATTTTCCATAAAATATTTACTTCTATACGTTGCAAGCGCAAACGCCGTCTTTGCAGCAATATCCGAGAGCTTCTTGAGCTTCTGACATTCTTACTTTGATACGGCCGTCTACAGCAATGCCTTCGCCTGTTTTTTCGGAAATCAACAGCGGGTTGATATCCAATTCATCAATATATTTGAAGTCATTAACTAATTGAGATAATCTCAACAGAGTTTCTTCAATCTGTTCCATTTGAGCCGGCTTAGTTCCTCTTGCACCTTCCAATAACTTATATGCTTTAACAGACTTAATCATTTCTTTAGCATCAACATCAGTTAAAGGTGCAATTCTGAAAGTTACATCCTTCATAACTTCAATAAACACACCGCCTAAACCGAACATCATCATAGGCCCGTATTGAGGGTCTGTTGCAATACCGCAGACCATTTCTCTGTTACCTTTTACCATTTCCTGAATGATAACACCTTCTAAACCTTCAAGAAGTCCTTTTTCTTTAAGTTTAGCAATAAGGTCTTGATATTCGCTTCTTAATTGTTCGGCAGATTGGATATTAACTCTAACTCCTCCGACATCTGTTTTGTGCGAAGTTGTTTTTGAAGTCATCTTCATAACAACAGGATATCCGATAGAATCAGCGATTGTTACAGCCTCATCCTCTGTCTTTGCAAAGCCTGATTTGCAAACTCTGATGCCGTAAGCGTCTAATACATCGATAGATTCTCTTGTTGTCAACTGGTCACGGCCTTCGTTAACTGATTTAGCGATAATTTCCTGCGCGCGTTTAAAGTCAACATTGAATGTCGGAATTTTGCCTTCAGCTCTTTCCATCCATAATCTCTGTTGATTTAATCTGTTCAACCCGTCAGCAGCTTCTTCTGCATACATAAAGAACGGCATGTTAACATCCATGTCAGAAATCTTATTGAAGAATTCGCTCTTAGTCATAAATACGCCGATAACCGGTTTTTGCGGATTTTTAGCTTTAATTTCCATCAAAGCTTTAGCAACATCAATATCCTTTAAGCCTAAGAACGGGAGATAGATTGTAATAATCATATCAACGTTTTCATCAGCAATAACTGTTTCTAATGTTTGCTTGTAGTGTTCAATCGGAGCTGAAGCAATCATATCAACAGGGTTTTTAACAGATGCTGCAGCAGGTAAGAAGCTTCTTAATTTTTCTTTTGTTGCATCGGTTAATTTAGCCATCTGCATACCGTGTTCGCAAACAGCGTCGGTTGCCATGATACCGGGGCCGCCTGAATTAGTAATAATAGCAACTCTGTTGCCTTTCGGTATCGGGCAGTTTGCAAAAACTTTTGCTGTTGCAAACAGGTCTTTTAATGAATATTCTCTGATTACACCTGATTGCTGTAATAAAGCATTAGCGGCTTTATCAGCACCCGCTAATGAACCTGTGTGAGAAGAAGCTGCGCTTGCGCCTGCTGCTGAACGACCGGCTTTAAGAGCAAGAATAGGTTTCTTCTTAGAAATTCTGGTTGCTAATTTTCTAAAGTTAGCAGGGTTCTGGATTGATTCCATATAAAGAAGGATTTGTTCTACGTCAGAATCGTTTTCCCAGTATTCAAGAGCAGTTTCAGCGTTAACATCAGCCTGGTTTCCGATTGAGATAAACTGTGCGAAACCAAGGTTAAGGTCTTTTAAGATATTTAAAATACCGCCGCCTAAAGCACCTGATTGAGAAACGAAACCGATGTTTCCTCTCTCCGGCAGAGATTCTGCGAAACATCCGTCCATTCTAATGTCCGGATGAGTGTTAACAACGCCTAAGCAGTTCGGACCAACACATCTCATACCGTATTCTCTGACTTTTTCAAGCAATTGTTTTTCAAGTTCAGCACCTTCAGCCCCTGTTTCTTTAAAACCTGCTGTAATTATGCATAAACCTTTAATTCCTTTTTCGTGGCACTGGTCAATAGTTGCAAGAACGAATTTTGCATTAACAACAATAATCGCTAAATCAACTTCGCCCGGAACTTCCAGTACACTTGTATAAGCCTGTAAACCCTCAATAATTCCGCCTTTCGGGTTAACAGGATAAATCTTTCCGTTAAAATTGTATTCTTGTAAACGCTTCATAATATCAGAACCGATTGTGTGTTCTTTTGTTGAAGCACCAATAACCGCAATAGATTTTGGTTTCATGATTTTGTCTAAAATATTCATGTTCTCTTCCTTTCTTTTATAAAAATCACAAGAATATTATAATACAAACACATTTTATGCGTGTAGTAGTACTATTATTTTTTGTAATATTTGTTAAAATAGAAAGCTGTTTTTTAGTTAGCAAAAAAAATTTTTTCGTGTTTTATATATACAAAATAGAAAAAAGAAAGGATCTTGGAATGCCTATTAAAAACTTATCTGGAAGTTTATCAACTTATTTACCCTTACCGCAAAATTTGTATCATATTACAACTACAGAACGTTTAGCCAAAATAAAACAGGATAAAATTCTTAGAGCAATGCCGGATACATTAACAAACGGAAAAGTAAAAGGAGTATTTGTTTTTGATCTGGAGAATCTTTTAACACAGTGGACAAAAAATAAGCATATGAATCTCGCTCGATTAATATTAGATTATATAGCGCGCGGGAAAGAATTGATTGCTTTAAGAATTCCTATAAAAAACATACCAGAAGAAGAATTAAGTAAGGTAAAAATAAGAGATGTCAATAAAGTTATAGATTGGAAGTTTGGCGAATATAATCCAAAAGACAATTTTGATGCGGAAATATTAGGAGAATATCCTCAAAACATTGATAAAGCATATGCTTCTCAAAGAGCTATTGAACATATTTTGCCGAATGACCTTAATGTTGAAGCCATTGAGCCTTTGGGAACATCTATATATGACCAAAAAATCAAGTTATCAGACATAATCATGGGATTTTTTAAAGGACATCCTGAAGAGTCTATTATAAAAAATAATATTGATGTTCTTGGGTAAGTTAATTTCTCTTGAAAAATATATTCCAATTCTCTTCTCCGAAAATGCGGCACTGAGCTTTTTTAATAAGTTCATCATATTTATCAACCGGCTGATTAATTTTTTTAGCTAATTGTTTTATTGCAGCATATTGTCGTATTTCAATATGGACAACTTCGGTACTATTTAAGCGTCCCTGCTGTTCCATATCGGTTAAAAATTGATTTAGATTATTTTGTAAAATTTGAATCGCAGATAAAACCTCTTTTTCCATAGGCAATCCATTTTCTTCTGCGTATTTTATTTTTTTATCAAGTTCTTTTAATTTTTGTTCATCTGTTTTCATATTATTTCCTCTTTTTAATAACTTCTTTTTACCCATTTACCATTGATTTCAGTCATGATATCATTGTCCGGTCCTATAATTCTACGTCTGCCGAAAGCCGGAGTATATTCTTTATATCCTTCAGGAATAAGATTAGAATTTGTTTTAGAACTCGCTGCCTTTTTTTGAGGCTGAGAGTTCGTGGTAGAAGCCTCTTTAACTATTGCTTGTGTTGGTGTAGAAACCGGTTTTTGAGTTACGTTTGGAGTACTTGAAGCCTTACAAACCATAAAATATGGGTTCTTTTTTACAAGCTCTTCGAATGTACAAACTAAATCAACTCCTGCATAATAAGGGTCATGGTATGTTACCATGCCAGTTGTTTTATCATAGTTTACAAGTGAACGGGCATGTGCTCCCCAGGTAACAACGGCCATATCATTATTTGCACTAAACTTTTCTAATGTTTCTTTAACTTCCGCTTCATAATTAGCACTTTGCGGACCTATCTGTTTGGCGCTTTTGCCTAAAAGAGAACTTACAGCTTCTCTATCTGTATGTGATAATGCATTTGCTTCATTATTTAAACTGGCAAGACTTAACTTGCTAATATCTGTTACTCTTTCGGAAGGTTCTTGCAGATATCTAACTAAAACTGCCTGTTCAATCATTTCTAGACCGGGAGAAGCGCCATCTCCTAAACTTGTTTGAACTGCAGCAGCCGGTTTCCCTCCAGGAAATCTGATAGGTTTTGCATTTTTTAAATTTACAATAATATCACCAGAAGATGTTTCTTCTAATAGAGAATAAAGCTGCGCCCTGCCAGATGCAGATTCTGTCATAGAATTCAGTCTTGATACAAGCCAGCAGTTATTATATCCGTTTTGTTCTGCAAGAGCAAATCCCTTTGGCGGAAATAATTCTTCAAATTTGTCTTTAGAAATCTTTAATTCAATTGCAGTACCATTTTGATTTACATAAAGCTTTTGAATTTTACCACTGCCAATAGCAAAAACATCCCCTAATGCAACATTATTAGAAACATCTGTTAAATTAAAACTTTGGTCAAATACCGGAACTTGTTCTGGTTTATTTGCTGCAAGTTTTAGTTTATTTGAAACAACACTATGTCCGGGGTCTCCAGAATCATTATTAGCTCTAACAATATTTTCTTGTACCTTTTTATCAACTTGCTTTGATTTGCGTTGAGAAGTTGTGCTTTCTGTATGTTGTTTTGTCGTACTATACTCGGGAGTTTTAGCTGGTTTCATATGGACTACTTTAAAAGTTCCATTAGCATCTTGCTGCAATATTATGGAACTTCCATTACTTGTATGACCAAGTAGCTTGTTTTCCCCAGGTTTTACGGTTATTGGTTTCGTGTAAGAACTACCCACTTTCCCATAATATACCTTATCTCCCTGTACTAATAGAGTAATCTCACCATCAGCTGTTTTAAAATTCTGCCAGCCTTTTTTAGGATCTAAAGCTATAGATTTATCAAAAAGTTTTGAGAATAATCCGCCGGCAACCAGATTACCCGCTAAATCTGTTATATTATTCATCTCTTGATGAGTTGTTTTATCTAAATTAGAAAACTTTTTCTTAACAGTTTTGCCGAGTTTTTTAAATGCCCCGGTTTCTGCTGCAATACCCAAAGCCCCTGGAGCGGCATTAAGAAGGACTCCTGAAGCAGAAACATTCCCGGTTTCAATATATTCCTGTCCGGCTCCGATTATCATATCACCAGCTGTATTAACCCCGGCTCTTGCAACTTTAGCGCTTGTTCCAACTCCTTTTATTAAAGCATTAGATAGTTCTGCAACTTTACCGGCAGCACCTACTGTTATACCGTCTAAAACAGCTTCTTTTAGTATTGTTCCTGCATCTTCCTCTTTTATACCATCTTCCGAACTTAATCTGTCTGATGCGTTAACAGCAAGGCTTGTTCCGGCAGAAATTGCAGCTGTAGCAACAAGACTTGTACCACCGGTAGCTACACCAAGAGCAACCGTACCAGCAATTGCTGCGGACGTTTTTACAACACTAGCACCTAATTCTTGTGATTGATTATATTTTTCAACTCTATTTTGAATATTATTTTTGTTTCCAAACGCCTTTTGATAATTTGCTTCAGTTGGATCTGCTAAATATTTAGTAACTGCAGCTTCATTATAATTAACACCAAATATTTCTTTGAATTTTGTATTAAAGGCCTTGCTTCCTGCTTTTTCACTTTGAAATAACTGTTGCAGCAATTGAAAATGTTCTCCTAAATCTTTACTAACAACAGAAGCTCTGTTTTTTGAATTCCAGAGTGTACTTATAGCATCGGCTGCTTTTCCGGCCCAGCCATCTTTTTGTTTTTGCTTTTTAAAACTTTTTTTAGCCTTTTGAAAATTTTCTTTTGCTGTTTGAACTGCTACGTAAGTCGCTTTTAAAATAGAGCCATCGTGTGCCATAATCCATTGTTTGCCATTTTTATCAACAACTAATGAACGGCCGTTTTCGAGATCTTTTACCTTAATATAATCTCTTACAACTATTTTACCATTTTTACCTCTTGTTTTACCTTTTACAATACCCTTATACTCACTCTGCGAGATAACCCCATCTCTGTTTATATCAACAGCATCAAAAATCGTTCTTGCTGCATCATTTTTCATCTGGGATTTTTTAGTATTTGTCTTTATTGTATTGAAAGAGTTATCGTTTACATTATTTACGTCCATTTAACATCTCACAATTTCTGTATTTTATCTTGTTTAATATATCGGCATAAATTTTAAAAACTTTAATATAAGAAATAAAAATATAATTGACATTGTCTTAAAAAATAAACTATTATTGAAATACATTCAATTGTAACGATTTTTATGTAAACTTTACAATTTGACAAATTTCTTTACAATTAGATTTTGCCAAAATGTATTTTTTATTTTATTTTTTTCAGTGTTAAAATGTAGTTATGGCAAATTCGTTTGAAGAAGTTATTTCTTTAATAAAAGACCGGCTGGATATAGTAGATGTTGTATCGCAATATGTTGTCTTAAAAAAGAGCGGGGCTAATTATTGGGGGCTTTGCCCTTTTCATAATGACAAAAAGCCGTCTATGTCAGTAAGTCCCTCAAGAGGAATTTATAAATGTTTTTCCTGCGGGGCTGCTGGTGATGCTTTAAATTTCCTTATAAAAATTCAGAACAGAGAATTTAAAGATGTTATTTTTGAGCTTGCTGAAAAATATGGTATAGAATTGCCTACAAAATACAATACTTCATCCGATACAAAAAGCCAAAAGAAGGAAATGATAAAAGCATGTTCTAAGGCTGCAAAATATTATCACAATCTTATTAAATCTTCTGATGATGCCAATAAAGCCATGATATATCTTCGCGGACGTAATATAACAGATGAAATTATTGAAAAATTTACTCTCGGCTGGGCTCCTAATAAGTATGATGCTTTATATAAAGAATTAAAGAAAGAATTTAAAGATGATATTTTAGAAAAAGCCGGGCTGATTTTAAAATCAAATTCAGGAGGATGGATTGACCGCTTTAGAAACAGAATTATTATTCCAATACAAAACGAAAACGGAGAATTTGTAGCATTCGGTGCTCGCGCAGTAGATGAAGGACAAAATCCAAAGTATTTAAATTCATCAGATTCAATGATTTATAACAAGAGCAAAATTCTTTTTGGCTTAAATTCTGCCCAGAATGCTATAAAAGAAGAAGATGGTGTCATAATAATGGAAGGTTATTTTGATGTAATTTCTGCTCAAGCCCATGGAGTAGAAAATGCTGTAGCATCTTGCGGAACGGCATTAACGCCGGAACATGTCAAATTACTTTCAAGATACACAAAATCAAGACGTATATATTTATCTTTCGATACAGATAATGCAGGTGTGAATGCGACTAAAAAAGGTAGCAGTGTTATAAAAGAGACTCTTTCTGTTTTAGGTGACGTAAAACAATTTGATGAGAGTCATATATCCGCTTCTAATGACCATAAATATGCATGCGAGATAAGAGTAGTATCTCCGCCGCAGGGAAAAGATCCTGATGAATTTATTAGAACAACTGGCGGAGAGGAATTTAAGAAGTACGTTAAAAATGCTCCTCTTCTGATTGATTTTCTTTTAAATAATATCTTAAAGGAAAAAAATAACGCAAAAACTCCACAGGAAAAAGCCGAACTTGTTAATCAGGTCATGGAAATTCTAAAGGATATAAACAATAAAATTATACAAACAGAATATGTAAAAATGGTATCTTCACTTATAAATGTGGATGAAAAGGCTCTGATTAAAGAACTTGCGAGGTATGAAAATCAAGGGATATTAGTTTATAAAGCAGAAAATAATAAAAAAAATGTAACAAATTCTTCACAATTTGAAATAAAAGCGCAAAAAAATTTATTGAGTGTTTTTCTTGTAAATGACAGTTCGCTAAACTATCAACAGATTGCAGAATTGTTACCGGAAAATATCATTCAAGATGAAAAGTTAATAATTGTAAAAAATACAATTGACAAATTAGCGTGTACAATAAATAATGTTAAGGAATTGATTAAAAGTTTGTATACAGAATTCATTGAGGATGATAATTTGACCCAAACTCTTACAGATATAGTAGAACTCTCGGAAGCCTTTAACGGACTTGAACCGGAAGAGTTTGAACATGCTGTTAAAGAAAATGTCATC
Source organism: Candidatus Gastranaerophilales bacterium (assembly GCA_944324205.1). Taxonomy (GTDB): domain Bacteria; phylum Cyanobacteriota; class Vampirovibrionia; order Gastranaerophilales; family Gastranaerophilaceae; genus CAG-196. The sequence continues at coordinate 9,696 of CALUVK010000016.1, forward strand.
CGATTAAAAAAGTGTTATCAGGAAAAGGAAACAAATGAACTCCGTCAAAAATACAAACAGGTTAATGACGATGAGATAGAAGCCTTGAAATTACAAATACAGCTTAGAGATAAAATAAAATTAAGAACTGGAGATTAGATAATGACTCAAAAAAGAAATTCACATTCATCAGTTATTAGTGTAGAAGACGAAAATCTTGATATGTTAGATTATGATTCCGATAAAGATGATGACGCAGTTGATTATATAGAAACTGATTTAGGAACTGATAATATTGAAGATATCATAACTTCTTCTAAACTAAATGGAATTAAAAGCGATGACTTTTATATGATGGATTCTTCAGACTCTTCAAGAGATGAAATGGAAACAGACGTACCTAAAGGGGTTGCAGTAGAAGATCCTGTCAGGTTATATCTAAGAGAAATTGGCCGTATAAAATTGTTATCAACAAGTGAAGAAATTGAACTTGCGCGAAAGATTATTCAGGGTGGAACTCCAGGAGCTATTGCAAAAAGAAAACTTGTTCAGGCAAATTTAAGACTTGTTGTAAGTATTGCAAAAAAATATGTTGGCAGAGGCATGCTTTTCTTAGATCTTATTCAGGAGGGTAATTTAGGTTTAATTCGAGCTGCTGAAAAATTCGATCATGAAAGAGGTTTCAAGTTCTCAACCTATGCAACCTGGTGGATTAGACAAGCTATTACAAGAGCAATTGCTGATCAGGCTCGAACCATAAGAATACCTGTTCATATGGTAGAAACTATTAATAAATTAAAAAAAGTTACAAGAAGGTTAGCTCAAGAACTTTCAAGGAAGCCTACCGAGGAGGAATTGGCAGTAGAAATGGGTGTTTCGATTTCCAAATTAAGGGAAATTGTTAAAATAGCTCAGGAACCGCTTTCCCTTGAAACTCCTATCGGTAAAGAAGAAGATTCAAGACTGGGGGATTTTATTGAAGATAAAGAAGCAGATGCTCCTATTAAGACAGTCGCATCAGAACTTCTTAGAGAAGATTTAGCAGAAGTTCTCTGTACATTGTCGCCCCGTGAACGTGATGTCTTGAGATTACGTTTTGGAATGGATGACGGACGTCAAAGAACATTGGAAGAAGTCGGACAATTATTCGGCGTAACACGCGAACGTATTAGACAAATTGAAGCTAAAGCTCTCAGAAAACTAAGACATCCTAATAGAAGCAAACGCTTAAGAGAATATGTCGAAAATTAAAGAAAAACAAAATTATTTCAAATAAAACAAAAAGTTCTAAAGCTAAAATTTATAAGTTTTAGAACTTTTTTTATAAATATTATTTTGAAATGTACACGTATTTATATTGTAAATAATTGTAACAATACACATAAAAATCCTAAAGTTTCATTTTTTTATGCCGTTATTAAATTTATTAAAATAATATGGAGGATATTAAAATGGCAGATATTTCAGTTACAACAAGTTCAAGTCAGGATTTATACAAAGTCTGGCAAGAAAAATTAAACGCAAGACAAGTAAAAGATGCAGAACTTGTAAATAAAGAAACAGAACTTTCAAGTGCTAACTATGTTATTACATTGAAAACAGAAACACAAAAAAATGCTGAAACAAAAGTCGCAAATTCCTCGAAAAACGTATCTACATTAACCGCTAATTATAATTCGATTTCACAGCAATGGAAAGTCGCAAGTTCTCAACTTAATTCAGTAGCATCAAAGTATACAAATTCTAAAGACGATCCGAATTTAAAAGCTCAATATGAAAATGCCGAAGCGAACTTAAGAAAAATAGAAGAAAAATTAAGAGAAACCGAATCAAAACTTCAAGCTGCGAAAACAGAACTTGAGAACGCACAAAGAGAATTAGAAAAATCTAATAAAGAATTAGAAGATGCGATAACGAAAAAAAATAATATTGAAAATGAAATAAGCAAAATTAAAGAAGAATTACTGCAATTAGAGCAAGAAATTCAAGAAGCAGAATCAGAATATGAAGTTGCCAAGACAAAAGAAGCTGAAGCTGCTAAAAATAATACAAGATTAACAGAAGAGGAAGCGCTTGAAGAAGGGTATATTATTATAAAAACCGCCGATGATTTAAAACAAATAGAACAAAACCCAAGCGCTAAATATATTTTAATGAACGATATTGACTTATCAGGCATTAACTGGGTGCCTCTTTGTCAAGGCAAGGCTGAAGATGGCAGTGATATTTTCAGTGGGATATTAAACGGTAACGGATATTCTGTCAAAAATTTAAATATAAATATTGATGAAGGAACAAAGACGGAAAATGTTGGGTTCTTCGGCATTACTGAAAATGCAGTTATTTCAAATATTAATTTTGAAAATGCGCAAATTACGACACCTGAAACATACAATAGAGGTTCTGTTGGTGTAATAGCAGGGATATCCAGAGGTACAACTTTTGAAGATATTTCTGTTTCTGGTAATCTTACAGGACATCAAAAAGTTGGAGGACTCGTAGGTAGCATAAGTGACTATATATATATTGATGAAAATGGTGAAACCGCTCTTCACAATAGTTCGTTCAAGGATATAAATGCTAATGTTGATATCAATTCTTCATATTATGCAGGCGGACTTGCAGGTTATATTAATTCAACATATTCAAATGATCTGGTAATAGAAAACTGTAATGTTTCAGGTAATATTACAGCTCTTGAAAAATGTGCCGGAGGTTTTATTGGAGAAGCCGGAAGCACGATTATTACAATAAATAATTCTCAAAGTAATGTTGATTTAACTTCTCCAAACGTAGATGATGCCCGTGTCGGCGGCTTCATCGGATGTGCAAACGGTACTAAGATAGCTTTTTGTAATTCGGAATATACCGGAAAGATTAATGCTGAAGGTGATTTTGCTGGAGAATATTACGGTTATTATATGAATGATGCACATTTGACTGTTTTTGAACTTTCTGCTGGACTACCTGTTGATGACATTTTAAGTATTGAAGGTATAGACAGCCTTACTCCAATCATTGATAAAGAAACAGGAGAAGCACACTATGAAGCTGCAGTTAGTACTCTAAATGGTATGGATAAAATTGTGGCATTGATTCGCAATAACCCCGAATTAGCTGATCTTATAACTTTCAATGTCCTTTTTGACTTTGAAACACTAGATTCAACATACGCCCAAACAAATTATTCACAATATGGTGTTGTTCAGCATCTATACGAAGAAACAGATAGTAATGGAGCAACTGCTGTTGTTAATGATGTCTATGTCGATAACGAAATTGATTTAGAATCAACTTTCCATAACCAAAACTTCTATACACCTGAAAAAGTTGAGTTTATAAAAGATTATCATAGAACTGTTATCAACGGTTTATGGAAAGATAATGAAGGGAAATACTACGTTGAAAGAGGTGGTGAATTTATCGAAACGACTCTTGAATTCTATTTTACTAATCAACGTACCTCAATCAGCAAACGTCTGGATTCTGATGAAGTAAGATTCAGAGAACGTATAACTTCAATGGTGTATTATTATCAGAATCAGATGTATGCAGCTTTAAATAAAAAATATGGTTTCCCGGAAGATTACAATCCTGCAAAGATTGATGAACCTGAATACAACTACTTAAAACAGCGTCTTGAAAATGGAGAAACTTTAACCCCAGAAGAACATCTTGCTCTTGAAGTTTACGAGCTGGATTATAAAGTAATAGATCTTATTTCAGAAACTACACATAATCAGGGTTGTGGCATGGGCGGCGACTCAAGCTTCTTAGAGGAAACAAAAGCTGTTCCGATGAAAGATGAAGACGGTAGAATTATATATACAACATTAAGCGGTATTGAACTTCGACAACAAGTTGATGAAGAAGGAAATCTTCTATTTGACGAAGATGGTGAAGCTCTATATGAAACTATTGACGGTGCAGAATATATCGGTCTTGAAGAAGTGTATGTAAAACGCGGCTATCCTAAAACAGATGAGAACGGGAATATGCTTTATACAGATGCAGAAGGCAATTCGTTAACTAAATCTGTTGATAAAGAAGGTAATGAAATTTATTCATATGAAGATGGTTCTTTGTATGAAGGAGATACTGAAGCTTTAACTCAACAGCTGGAAGAATATGACTTGGGAGCTGAATATAAAACGCTCGAAGGACAAATGAAAGAACTGCTTGAAACAACAAAAGGTAAAGAGACTGTGGAAAAAAATGAACAGTCTGATAATGATGTCATAACTCTTCAAACAGAAGAGGAAGAGTTAAAAAAGAAAGAGGAAGAAATCTAATAAAAATAAGGGAGCTTTTAGCTCCCTTATTTTTATGTATACTGTCAATTTTATAGATTTAATTTACAAAACATAACAATTAATTGGACTTTAAACATGTTTAAAATATAATAAATTCAGTAAACCTATGAGGGAGTAAAAATATGCCAAATAACGAAAGTGTCGGGAAAAAGATAGTAGAAGCATTGAAAAAGCAAGCTGAAAATATGGATATACAAGAGGATAACCAAATGGATAGTTTTGAAACTGCTCCTGTTACGAATCCTATAAATGATGATATTTTTTCATCCTCATCTGCGGATGATTTTTTTGCAGAACCTGCAAAAACTACAAAAAATACAAATTTCTTTGATGATGTAGCAGAGGAGCAAGACCCATTCTTTGCAGAACCTAAGCCTGTAAAAACTCCGGTTGTTGAAACTATGAGTGAAGCTTTTGAAATGCCGGCTAATATTACCGTTTTAAAAAAGCTTATCTCTCAATTACCTAGCGGTGTTTCAAGGCATACAGGTGCTCAAATTATTAAACAAACAATGGAAGCTTTGGGTATTTCAATGAAAAGTGTTTTACAGGATGCTCAACAAGTTCAAGAAAATCTTAAAGTTTCAGCAAGAGAATGTCAGGCATCAATTCAAGAATATAAAAAGCAAATTCTAACTCTTGAAAAACAGTCTCAAAGTTATCAAAAACAATACTCTGCTTTGAATGATTTAATAAGTTTATTTATTCAAACTACAAAATAACCTAAGTTTCACAATTATTGTTATAACAATAAATATCCGATTTATTGTTAATAGCTCGTATATTGTTGCTATGTGTAAATGAGGTTGCGAATATACCGCAACAGTTTTCTTTAGCTATACAAGTTTGGCATTGGGATAAAAAAGTTTTTTTCCAAGTAGAAATACTATCCCTACAAAAACATTGCAGCCTTTTATCGACAAGACAAAGCGGAAGATTATATATATCAACAATTATATTATATCTTACATATTCTTTAACAGCTTTATATAATTCGTTTTTGTATTCTATTGGATCAATAGAAACTAAATCATAATTTGTCTGTGCGTTTCCGTGATATTCCATACCCATTAAGGCAACATGAGAAACGAATGGTAAATTTCTATATACAAAAGTAGCCAAATTTTTTAAATACTTATAATTTTGTTTTAATATAACCGTTCTGATTTCAATTTTCTGTCGATATTTTGCAAGATTATATAATCCATTTATCGTCTCTAAAAAAGCTCCTTTTACTCCTACAATATAATCGTGTTCTTCTGCAATATCAGAATATAGAGGAATTCCAAAAGAAATTTTTATATTTTTTATCCATATTTTTTTACGTAAATACGTCTTGCAAGAATAAGATTCTTTCTTAATTCCTGCATTGGGCGGATATAGCCATTAAAATATCTGTCAAACTCTTGTTTAAATTTGTTTTCGTCTATAATTGTTAAACATAAACGTTTAGAGAACCCCTTTTTGCTAATATACATAGGGCAAGGAATTTCTACTTTTATATTTTTAACAAGTGTTCTAATATCAAAATCCCATTTTCCGGTTTCATAATCTTTAATCATTCTTCTAAAATAATGTAAATAGCTAATTTTACCAAAATATTTATATACAATATGTCTTAATGAAGCAACCACTTTGCCCTCCTTTTTTTTATTTTACAAAAAGAAGTTTGGATTTTAAATAATGCAAAAAACAATAAAGATATGATTCATGAAATAACTGAACATCGAAAGTATTTTTTAAAAAATATGAGTATAATGTGAGCACGGCGCCAACTAAGTTAAATAAAAAATAATCCACATCCCAAAAAGGGTTATGGATACTTTGTTTAATGGTGGGCGTTAGAAGACTCGAACTTCTGACCCTCTCCTTGTAAGGGAGACGCTCTACCAACTGAGCTAAACGCCCGCACACCTTATTAAATTATTATATTTCAACTTGTAGAACGGCAGCACCACCGATAGCTAACAATTTTATACTAACTTAAACATAATTTAATGTCAAATGGTTTGTTTTATAATCCAGTTAACGTATTTTAATGCCGGCTTATATTTTATAAAATATTAAAGTAAGAAAGGAGTTTTGAATTATGGAAATTAAAGTTGTTCAAGATGCAAAGAGTATTGAGAGCGATATTCTTGTTGTAAGCATGTTTGAAGGTGAAAAAACCGCAAGCGATTTAGCCAACAAATACGCTATTGAAGAGGATAATTTTAAGGGAAAATTCGGGGAAACATACCTGCTTCCGACTTATGGCAAAGAAGTTTACAGAAAGGTTCTTGTGCTGGGGCTTGGAAGGAAAGAGGAATTTAATCCGGATAAAATGAGAGAAGCTGCTGCAAAAGCGATTAAAAAAGCTATGCAGATGGAAGCTAAAAAAGTAGCTTTCGCTCTTGACGGTATTGAATTTGATTACTCGGAGCAGTTTACTCTAGGGGTATTTATTGCCGATTATGCTTTTGATAAATATAAATCCGAAAAGAAAGATAACAAAGTGCAGGAAGTTTACGTGCAGGCAAATGCCGATATCGTAAATAAAGCTGCTAAAATCGCGGAAGCAATGAGATTTGCAAGAAATATTGCAAATGAGCCGGCACAGTTTGCGACTCCTGCAGAGCTTGCGGCAATTGCTTGTGATTTAGGTCTTGATACAAAAATTTATAATAGAGAAGAGTGTGAAAAAATGGGGATGGGGGCTTTTCTTGCTGTCGCAAGAGGAAGTATTCAGGAGCCTAAATTTATTCACATGAAATATCAGGT
>CALUVK010000017.1 GCA_944324205.1 Candidatus Gastranaerophilales bacterium
TATATACAAGATATCACAAATCATTACATAGTAAAGGAGAAATATATGGCAAGAGTTTTAATTTCAATGCCCGAAGAATTTTTGGACAAGATTGATCAGGTAGCAGAAGGCGAAAACAGAACACGTTCTGAACTAATCAGGGAAGCTTTAAGAAGCTATATGTATAAAAGCAGAATGAAAGCTAATACTATGGCTACAAAAAATGCTGCAATTCTGGAAGCATTGCTGGATTAAACTGAATTTTAAAGCGAAGCGGAAAAAGGAAAAGGATTTAAAAGGATTAAAAAAGACCGTTTTATAAACGGTCTTTTGTTTTATTAAATTTTAATTTATCAGTCAATATTAAATATTCTCGAATGAATCTATTACAATATCGACTATTGCAGTTCCATCATGAGAAATAGCTCTTTCTAAAGCCGGAATTAATTCATCTTTTTTAGTCACTCTTATTGCAAATAAATCATACGCTTCTGCAATTTTTGTAAAATCAGGATTTATCATTTCAACCTGATATCTTTTATTGTATATTTTTTCTTGCAATTCCCGAACCATTCCAAGGTAACTATTATTCATAATTATAATTTTTATAGGAATGTGATGTTCTCTACAAGTGGCAAGTTCTTGCAGATTCATTTGGAATGAACCATCACCGGTAATATTTAAAATCAGATTTTTTGGATTTGCAATATGAGCACCTATTGAAGCAGGAAGCCCAAACCCCATTGTTCCCAGCCCTCCTGATGTTATAAATTTACGTGGTTTATTAAAATTAAAAAACTGTGCCGTAAGCATTTGATGTTGTCCGACATCTGTTATAACTATCGGTTCATAATATTTTGTAAACTCTGATAGGGTCTCAAGAACATATGATGAATGCAACGTAGCAGAATTGTCCGGATATTTAAAATAATTATCCTTTAATGCATCTATTTCCATTAGCCATTTTTTAGATTTAGTAACAATTTTTTCTGTATTTGCAAGAAATATATTTAAAAACTCCTTAACATCAGCGATTATTTCTAAATCGACTGATTTATTAGATTTTTCTATATTGATATTTACGACTTTAAAATCTTTTGTAAAATTGTTATTTTTACATGTAGACCTATCCGACAGTGAAACACCCAGAGCTATTAGCAAATCACAACGATTAAGAGCCGAATTTGCAGCATCTATACCATTTAGTCCAATCATTCCCATATATAAATTATTTTCTGAAGGATAAATTCCTATTCCCATTAGTGAAGATACGACAGGGCATTGTAATTTTGCAACAAAACGTTCTATTTCAGATGATGCATTAATACACCCGCCACCGACTAAAACTAACGGTTTTTGAGCGGCGTTTATAAGTTGTTTTAGATAACTAATATCTTCTGTATAATTTACATTATAAGCCTTTTCAGGACTAAAAGATTGCCTCTGAGCTTTGTATTCTGCTTCAAGAAGATTTCGCGGCAGCCCTACAACAACCGGTCCTTTTACACCGGAATTTGCTTCAAAAAAAGCTCTTTCAAGAACGTCTTCAATATTATCTTTCTCTTCAAGAATAAAGACCTTTTTAGAACAAGAACTTGCAATAGATTTAATATCTACTTTTTGAAAAACTTTCCCAATATTATTAGTATCTGCAACTTGTCCAGCCAGAATTACAAGAGGAGTTGAATCTGCATAAGCATTTGCTATACCTGTTATTATGTTAGTAAAGCCCGGTCCAGATGTTACCAGTACAACACCTGTTTTTCCGCTAACTCTTGCATATCCTTCAGCAGCATGAACAGCAGCTTGTTCATGTCTTACAAGATAATGTTTAATTTTCTTTTCACCAGCTAATTCATTATAAATGCTTAACACAGAAGCCCCCGGGTAGCCAAAAATACTGTCAACACCGAGTTTTAATAATGTATTAACAAGCGTTTCTGCTGTTGTTGTATTCTTTTTAAGACTCATTAGTTTACTCATTGCATAGATATTATACCTCAAATTAAATAAAGTGGTAAATAAAAACAGTCACTTTACTTGATTTCTAAATTTGTTTACAGTAGAATTATTTTGCGGAAGGTTATAAATACGCATTGAAAATTAAATATCTGTCGGGATGTAGCAAGGACTCCTGAGAAACGATTAATTATCGTTTCGAATGGAGGGAGGTGAGTTTGAACGAAAGTGAGACGAGCCGTATATTAGATATCTACCGAGCTGCGCCCAGAATATGAAAATTAAATATCTGTCGGGATGTAGCGCAGCTTGGTAGCGCACTTCGCTTGGGACGAAGGGGTCGCACGTTCGAATCGTGTCATCCCGACCATTAAAAAAGAAGTCTTTTAGGACTTCTTTTTTTTATTTTACTTTAGGTCCCTTTAATTTATCATATAGGGACATAATATAATTATCAAAGACTTTACCTTTTATTAGCCCTTTAAAGACTTCCGGAATAAACTCTAACCCATCGTTTTTTGACACAGCATATTCAGAAACATCTTTTTTTATTTTTTCTATATTTACATTTTTCCAAATAGTTTTTCTCTCAACAACAGAGGGCAAATTTTGAAAATGAAGCCAATGTCCAATTTCATGAAATAATGCATCAAATTTTTCTTCAGGAGATTTTGATAAATTTGCTTTTGATATAAATAAATACAGTTTATCAAAAATTTTGACACAACTAGACTGTGTTATAAAAGAAGGTCTAAAAACTATTTCCTCCGGAAGTTTTTCAACTTTTCCTTCTAGTAACTTCAGTCCTTCATTCAGGTAAGCTTTTGTTTTCTTATTATGATTAAATAATTTAAGTAGCTTATATTCCATTTTATATCTAGCTGCAATTAATTTAATCATATGTTATACACCTTGGGTTCCGAACTACGTAAATCACATTTTGCTTCTCTATAGCAAGACCTAAGATTTTCAGCCAGTATGCCGGATATATATGGTATAACATCTTTGTCTTCTAAGACTTTTTTACAATCTGTTATTAATACTTCGTTTTTATTATCATAAAATTTTAACAATTTTTTATTAAAATACTTTGAATCAGCATTTCCTCTGCTTACCAAATATCCTTCTTCGGCTCTTTTAAAATAAACTGGTTCGCCAATATGAATAGAAGAAATAGATTTATCATGACTAATCCCTAATGGAACTACTTTAACACTTGGCTTTTTGTCAAGAGTCTTTTTTATAATAGATGATACGCCTGGTTGAAATTTAAAATCTAATGGTAGAAAAGTCAGTGCGGCGAGAGCTCCTTCTGGAAACAAAAATAGATTTATTTGATCTTCTGCAAATTCTTGTATTATTTTATTTAAAACAAGAGCATTATCATTGTGTCTTTTCCAAAACTTGGTACTTACAGGAACTAATCCCAACCATTTAAGATGTTCACCTTTATCTCCAGCTCTTTTTATAAACCCCTGGCTCGCCATAATTTTACTCCTTGGACAATTTTGAGCCAATCCATGATAAATATATTCCCGATATAGCAAAGCATTAAAAAAAACAGCCGCATCAATATCTTTAGATTGTTTTTTTGTATGATTCATTATAAAAATGCAAGGTTCCGTGCTTTTTACCAGATTTTGCAGAGCACCGCTTTCAACATTTATTTCACAAGTTTGTTTACACATACCCTTAGAAAGCTTATAAATATATTTAATATAATCTGGTGAATTTACATTAATATTCTTATAAGCTTTATTTGCGAGTGAAAAAGGAGCTGAAGCTTTATAGCTCAGCCCCAAATTATATTTACCAGTATATGAATTTATAATAGGAAGTATCATTTGTTATTCCATTAGTCACAATTACAATTAGATTTTTCGCGCTGATCTTCTGGTGTATCACAAATATCATCACATAGAGAATCACAAGGATTCCAGCCTTCGTCATTTCCTTTAATAATATCGCCTTCAATTGCTTTATCCGGCTTTGACAAACCTTTAACAAAAGTATCAACTCCAAGTCCTGCTGCAGCTGCAGTAGCTATACCTGTTGCAGCTCGTTTTACAACCTGTGTTTTGTTTCCAAATGTTGTTACATTAATAGCTTGAATTTTCATTTTCATTCCCCTTTCATATTCTTTTCACACTTTAGGATGGTATTTTTACACTTTTCTTTACTTTTATTATTTTTGATATTATTACAGGAAAACAAGTTATAAATTTCAAAACATGTTTAACGCAATGATTAGTACTATGGCAATAAAAACAAAAATTATTCACCGTTTTTTTGGGTTTTGGATTAGCAAACCGTATTCTTGCATTAAATACTGTATTGTTTATAGCATTGATATTCATAACTTAAGAATGATTTTAACATATGTTTTAAAAATAAGTTTAAAAGTATATACGATTTTTATAAAAATTTACAATTAAAAAAAATTTTCATATTTGAACAGTAATGTGAATTGTAATAAAATGCTTATATGAAAAAAATCATCATGTATATCTTTTTAGCAATAGTTGCATTATCAATGTTACTTCCTTTTTTTACAATGATTTTAATTTCACTAAGCGGCGAAGAAAACATTTTCACAAATTATCAAAACATAGACCTTAATTTTTTATCTTATAAGAATGTCTTTGCTACAATCCCAGTTATAAGATATTTTTTAAATAGTTTGCTAGTAGCTTTACTCACTACTGTAGGACAAGTTTTTATTGCTGCTCTTGCCGGGTATGGATTCTCTAGGTTAAAGTTTACAGGTAGTGATTTTCTATTTTTTCTAATAATACTCACAATGATGATTCCACCACAAGTTAATATTGTTCCACTATTTTGGATAATGAGTAAACTCGGTTGGGTGAACACCTATCAAGCATTGATTGTACCTGGAATATTTGGAGGTTTTGGAGTCTTTATGATGAGACAATACTTCCTGAAGTTTGAAAAAGAACTTGAAGAAGCATCCTTAATTGATGGATGCAACAGCTTTCAAACATTTTTTAAAATTGCACTTCCCTGTGCCACACCAGCTATAGCTTCTTTAAGCATATTCACATTTGTGACAACGTGGAACAGCTTTATTTGGCCTTTAATTATTACTAACACAGATAGCATGAGAACCCTTGCCGTTGGCCTTGCAATATTTAAAGGCTCATTCAGGGAACTGACACTTTGGGGAGAATTAATGGCCGGAGCTTGCATATGCTCACTTCCCGTCATACTTGTTTTTATTATTGGAAAGAATTTTTTAATTAACAACCCTATGGATGGAGCCATAAAAGAATAATTTTTGATTTTAACTGAATACAGCTTCTACAAATTCTTTAGAATCGAAATTTTTCAAATCTTGCATACCTTCTCCCACCCCAACAAGTTTTACCGGCAGATTAAGTTCTTTTGCAATTGCAATAACAATTGCTCCTTTCGCAGAACCATCCAGTTTAGTAAGAGCAACTGCAGTAAGATTTACACATTCTTTAAAGACTTTCGCCTGCTGTAAACCATTTTGTCCGGTATTTGCATCTATTACAAGAATACTTTCTCTTAATTCATTTGGAGCATTTTTATCTATTACAGTTTTAATTTTTGCAAGCTCTTCCATTAAATTAAATTTATTTTGAAGTCTACCGGCTGTATCCACAAGAATTACATCATATTTTTCATTTCGTGCTTTTTGAATAGCCTCGTATACAACAGATGCAGGATCTGCTTTATCACGTCTTATAATGTCTGCTCCGGAACGTTTTGACCATATATCCGCCTGTTCTTCTGCTGCAGCTCGAAATGTGTCTCCTGCTGCTATCAGGACTTTCTTGCCCTCTTGTTTAAAACGATATGCTAACTTACCTATTAGTGTTGTCTTTCCTGCACCATTCACACCTGTAATAAAATAAATATTTAATTCATTCTCTTTATAATTCATTTTGCAACTGCCAGCTGCAGCAAGAGTATCTAAAAATTCTCTTTGCAGATATTCTTTTACTTCCGCCGGTTTTATCTTATTTTGCCCCCTTAGATTGTCAACAAGTTCTGCCGCGTAATTTACACCCAAATCAGCACTTATTAAAATATCTTCCATATCATCTAATACAAAATCTGAAAATTCTTCTTCCCCTGAAATTACATCTACAACATTTCCAACAAGAACTTGTGCTGTTTTTGAAACAGTATTTTTTAATTTATCGAAAAAATTAAACAAAGCATTATCCTTTCACTAAGTATTAATGTATGATTAATCTGTTTACAAGGTTAATCTTCAATAGAGCGCATAGTGCCATCAGGCCAATAATTTACACTTTTTCCCCCAATAGCTCTAATCTTACCATCAGGCCAGTAATCAACACTCTGCCTGCCAATTGATTGAAGCCTTCCATCAGGCCAGTAATTTACACTTTGCCCTCCGATAGATTGAAGCCTTCCATCAGGCCAATAAATTACACTTTTCCTGCCAATTGATTGAAGCCTTCCATCGGGCCAATAAATTACATTTTGTCTACCAATTGATTGAATTTTTCCATCAGGCCAGTATTCTATATTTGCACAGAATGTATTACACGGACTAAATATCATTATTGCAAAAATGACTACTAGTTTTTTCATTATTTTAACCCGTTTTCCACTATAACCTTTGCAAGAATACCATTAACAAAAGACGACGAATCCTCTGTTGAATATTTTTTTGCAAGTTCAACAGCTTCATCTACAACAACTTTCAGAGGAGCATCTTTAATATAAAGAAGTTCTGTTATTGCAATCCTTAAAATATCTTTATCCATTTTTACAAGTCTTGATATATCCCAGCCATTAGAATACTTTTGTATTTCTGCATCTATATCATTATGATGAATTTTAAACTGTTCTGCAATTTCTACAGTATAATTTTTAACATCAGACTGATTTTCAAGTGTTGCAAATTCAGCGATTTCTAGAGCAAGTATCGCTTTTTCTGCAACATCAATCATTACATCAACTTTTTGTATCATTTCATCTGTCATTGGAACTTTTACCGGCTTGTTTTTTGCTCCCAGCGGTCTTGAAAGATTTATTTCATGTTCGGCTTCATATGTATCCAGACCATCTTTAATATCAATTAACGAACCAACAGTAAGTTTCAATTCTTCTGAAGCTGCATTGGATAAAATTCTAACTGATTTCAGCATTATGTCTTCAAAATCTTTTTTTGAATATTTAGTAATTTCTTTATCAAACTGTGAAAATAATATTAATGCTAATTCTCGTGCTGCACGTCTTGCCTGCATATTTATTCTCCTAAACTTATTTACGAATTTCTTTAACTATCACATATAATATCATAAAAATATTGTTTTACTAAATGTCCAAAATGTAAAAAAATCTTACAAAACACTTGACAAATTAATTTATTTATTGTAATGTGCATGCGTGTGTTAAAAGAGAGGATAATGTTATGAAAATCTATGCTATCCGAAATGGTGTGATGGTTAACCCATCTCTAAAAACAAAAAAAACTCAATGCAGACAAACTACACCAACACTTTACGCTGATGAACCTAAAACAGACACAGTCTCTTTCAAGAGCAAAGCTGTTAAAGGTGCCGGCATTGGTGCACTTGTAGGCGTTGCAGCTCTTGGTGCAATTTCATTACTATCAGGCGGCCTTGCAACTCCACTGGCATTTGGCATGTACGCAGCTGCATCCGGTACTGCAGGAGGCATGCTAGGTAATGCGCTGGACAAAATCGACAGAGAAAATAAAAGAAGATAACTGATTTTCTCTAAAAACAACCAGATTGGATGAATTGAACACTCAATTCATCTTTTTTGATATTTATGGGTATTGTATGCTATAATTAAACAATAATCAGGAGAAATCTTAATGTTCAGCACAGATACTATTTATGAAGTTGTAACTTTTGCAATAGGCGATACAAAATCCGGAACAAAAATGGGAAAATTGCAATTAAAAGACTCCAAAACCGGTGAACTTTTAAACTGTATTCTATGGGAAGAAGCTCTTAACCGAATGGATATGAAACTTTTCAGAAACGGAAATCAGCTAAAAATTGTATCAGGCTCATTTAATGAACGATATAATAATTGTCTTGTATCTTCTCTTGAATTAATAAAAGAAGCTAAAACTGGTATTGATAAAGAAGAACAAGAAAAAACTTATGCTGAACTTATAAATTACATACAAAAAATAAATGATGAAAAATTAAGAAATTTTATAGAAAAAATTTATACTGATAACAAAGAAAAACTTCTTGTATGTCCAGCTGCCAAACTTATGCATCATAATTATATGGGCGGATTAATGATACATACACTTGAATGTCTTAAATATGCAGAAAAAAATATGGAAATCTTTTTCCAAAAAGTTAAACAGGATGAAGTTTTTGCAGCCTGCCTTTTACACGATATTGGAAAAATTTTTGAATATACAATTGACACGGAATCTGGCCTAATAGATTATGATGAAAACTTTAGGAAAGAATGGATTTCTCACTCTCAGTATGGATTTTCAATATGTATGACTGCAGGTTTTAAACGTGTTGCAAAAATGATTGCAGCACACCATGGCAGAACTGAGTGGGGAGCTATTGTTGATTTGAATGAAAAAGATTTAGAACCTTATGTTTATCTAATTCATCATATTGATGATTTGTCTGCAAAATTTGGTAAAACAAACGTTGCAATGCTTGGCTAATTATCTCACCTTATTTTCATTTCCTTGCATTAAACGTCTTATATTTTCTCTATGTAAATAAACTATATATATAGCACCTAAAGCACAATATACTACATAAGCAACTGGTGCACTTAAATAAAACATGACAAACGGAGATATAATAAGTGCAACAATAGAACCTACTGATACATATTTTGTAGTATATGTAATAATTCCCCAGACTAAAGCTATAACCAATCCTACAACAAAATTAAGCGCCAAAATTGTTCCGACACCAGATGCCACAGATTTTCCGCCTTTGAATTGTAAAAACATAGATTTACTATGCCCGATTATTACAGCAACAGCTGCAGCTACCGGAGCAAGTCCCAGAGAAGAGCCGGCCGAGATAAAATGTTCAGCTAAAACTACAGGTAAAGCACCTTTTATTGCATCTAAAATCATAACAATAAAGAAATACTTTTTACCAAGAACTCTTTTTACATTAGTAGCACCCGTAGAACCAGAACCTATTGTCCTAAGATCTTTTCCTGTTTTTATTTTTACAATTAAATAGCCTGTTGGAACTGAACCAATTACATATGCAACAATAACAGTAAATAGTAATTCTAATAATTTATATAACATTTTTCATCCTCCGCTGTTCTATACATTATAACATAAATCCTTTCTGATAACATTCACTATTAAATCGTTTGCAAATTCGGCAAATATCATTTAAAATCGTTTTATGAACTACAATTTTTTGGATAGCACTGTTGAAGAAGAAAACATCATTTTGCCGGATTCGGACAAAATAAACCCTTTTCTTTTAAAAAATAATTATGCAGATTTAATAAAAGCTGTTGATTTTTTTACATCTGATGAAATTTTATTATACATACATGGCTTTTTGGGAACAGGTAAGAGACAGTTTATAAACTATATTACAGAATTTTTGGATAAAGAGGTTATAAAACTGGAATATTATTGCAAAGCATCAACAGTATGTGACGATATCCTACTTTCTTTCATAGATTCTATTGATAAAAATTCCATATCAAAAGCTGTAAATCTTAATGCAAAAGTAACAACACTTGCAGTAAAATTTCAACAATATATATCTTCTATAAAAAAACCTTTTGTAATTGTATTGCATTCTCTGGATGATATTCTTGATGAAAATAAAAACCTGATTTTAAATTGTCTTGAACAAATAAAAGATAACCAAAACGTAAAAATTATAGTTTCTACACGTGCAATGGTTCAGAATGTTCTTGGAAATATTAAAGTTGACAGAAAAATATTTTTGAAAGCTTTTTCAAAAGAAATTTTCAAAGAATTTCTATTATCCAGCCAAATACAAGGTACAGATACAACATTAGAAGATTTTTATAAGTATACCCGAGGTTATTACTATTATACAGCACTTTCGGCTAAAATCATTCAGGCTATGAAAATCTCACTCAATGAGTTTTTAGAAAAATATACCAACTCCGGTATGAATTTCGATTCATTTCTAGGATTGACCTACGTAAATCTTATTCCAACAACTATTCGTAACTTTTTTTGGTTTCTGCGAACAGTAAGGCACGGACTAACAATTAATGCCCTTGCTGTTTTCGAATTGTATGATGAATTTTCTATAGAATATTTAAAATCTAATTTGATGATATTTCAAGTCGGAGAAACTATTTATGTCCAAGATTATTTTCAGCAAAAGATAGATATTTCAATTCCTGATAAAACGGAAATAAAACTACATAAATACATAATCAGCATATATGAAAAACAATTAAAAGAACCATTACAAACTCGTGAAATAATGATATCCAGACAGGCTTTAAGAGCAGAGATTGAATATCATAATAAATGTATTGATGAAATCTTATCCGGTAAAAACAAAAATGCCGAGCCTGTTATTGAAAAAATAGAACCTGTAGAACATACAAAAGAACCTACTCAACAAAAAGCTCTACCCAAAACCATTGATGAAATCGCAGCTAATGCCAGAAAACTTCGTGATGAAAAGAAAAATACTGAAGCAATTGAAGAGTACTTAAAAATTTTAAACAGCAATGAGATTACAGCAGGAGTTCAAACAACAGTACGTCTAGAGCTCGCAAGGCTTTATAAAGAAACAAATGAATATTCAAAAGCTCAACATTACTATGAACTAACAGAAGCATATTATCAAAAACATAATGAAGTTATCAATTTGAACTATCTTTATTACGAATTAACAGACCTGTATTACTTAATGTACAAATATGAAAGAGCAATTGATACTATTAAAAAAGTTATTTATTCAGTAGATACGCCGCAATCGTTGATGGTCTCATCCTGCACACTATTAGGAAATATTTACTCGTCTATTAATAATCCGGATGAAGCTTATGCATATTACCAAAAGGCAATGGATTCTCTGGATGATAATACTACCGATGATGTTTTAGCAGAATTATATTTTAAATATGCACTTGCTTGTGATGATAGAAATGATGAAAAGAATGCTTTTGAATATTATACAAAATGTATTGCTGTCGGAGGAAATAACCCATATAAAGCTCTTGCATATTCTAATATGGCTTCCTGTTATTTTGATAATGAAAACTATTCAGATGCCGAAGACTGTTTCCAAAAAGCTTATGCAATTGAAAAATCCAATAATAATTATGATGGAATATACTATACTGCATCAAACCTCGCTAAAATATACTCAAAAGAAAAATCACCAAAAGCTCTTAATTTTCTTTTAGAAGCAAAACAGAGTGCAGAATTTATAAATGAAGATTTTTATATATTAGAAGCGTCAGTTGCACTTGGTGATTATTATTACAATAATATTAATATGAATAAAAAAGCTCTTATAGAATATCTAAAAGCAAGAAAAATAGCACAAACACTCTCAACATCGGTGGATATTTCAAAAATAGAACAAAGAATTGAAGATATGAAGTTGCGGACAGATAAAGACGTTTTTGCAGATCTAGAGAAAAAATATGGATAAGATTGATATAAAATCGGATTTTACAAACTTTCAAAAATTATTTCTGGCTGAAAATTCCAGACTAAATTTAATATCTAAAAACGACGAAAAATATTTATACAATAAACATATTTATGATTCCCTTGCAATAAGTTTATTTTTCAAAAAATATATTATACCTTCAGACAGTACACTTCTTGATATCGGATGCGGAGGAGGATTTCCTTGCGTACCCATAGCAATTGAATACCCGGAATTAAAAATTACAGGCATAGATAGTATCAGAAAAAAAATTAATTCCATAAACAATATTAAGACGGCCCTAAAACTGGAGAATCTTATAACCATATGCGAAAGAGTTGAAAATATAAAAGAACGGCAATTTGATATAATAACAAGCCGTGCAGTTGCAAATCTTGCAAAAATCTCTGAATATGCACTGCCTTTACTTAAAAAAGAAGGATACTTTATTGCATACAAATCAAAAAAAGCACTAATAGAGATTGAAGAAGCGCAAACCGTCCTAAAAAAATACAACGCTTGCGTAAAAGATATAATTAATTACACGCTGCCGCTTGATGAAATTTACGAACGCTGCCTTATTGTTATCAGTTTGAATTAACAATACTAAATAGAATACCCGTTTATCTAACATTGGATAGAGAGAAATATCAAGTTATTTATTGTGTTCTTGAATGCACCTGTTCTTGTTTTATTAAGTTTTGTTACAAATACTCGAGTATTTGAAATTTACAAGTTTTTATATACTTTATATATATGTAAGACTTAGATGGAAAGAAGCAAGATATGTATTTTAACAACATAAATATGTTAGGCATAAATCAGCTTGGCAGATTAACATCCGGTTTTAATGGCTTTGTTGGCGGCAATAATTGTTTTGGACAATACGGAAGTATTTTTACAGACTGTTTTGGCAATACTAACTTTGACGCAATCGCGGGATTTAATGTTGCACAAACATTGACTAATGTTATAGGAATGGGAATAAAGTCACGTATAGCACGAAAACAGGGAGAAAAAGCAGAATATGAAAATAATAAAGTAGAAATAAGCAATATTGATAAACAAATTAACGATTTAAAATCAAAAGATGCGGCTAAAGAAATAGACGAATCATATGATACAAATATAAGTAATGCCAAAGAAAAACTTATTAATGCAAACGAAAACTTAAATAATAAAAAAGAGCTGCTCAATGCAAAACAAAAAGATCTTAGCAATGCAACAACCGAATCTGAGAAAACAGAAATTAAACAGGCAATAAGAGAATTAGAAAAAGAAATTGAGGAGCAGAATAAAGAAATTGCTAAGTTAAGCGGTGATAAAACCGTTGAAGGCAGTATCAAATATTATGAAGCCCAGAAAGAAGAAGCAATAGAAGCTAAAGAAAAAGAAATTAAAGACAAAATAGAAGAACTTGAAGCCCAAAAGGCAGACTTACAAACGTCTGTAAATAATGTCACTTTAGATAAGGCTAACGGTACGAAGTTAACAAGAACACCTGATGCTGAATTTGAAAAAAAACTGGTAGACGGAAAAATTGACCTTTCCAAAGATTACAACAAAGGTGATATGATGACTTCAATTAACCAATTTATGAATGCACTTGATGGTACACCTGAAAAACTGGCAAAGGCAAAAGTTGTTAGAGATATGTATAATAACTATTTTACGGGAAACAGATACAGTACATCATTTAAAGATGCTGCTCAAATAGCCGAGACCTATATAGATAAATATTCAAATTAATAAAAAGCGAAGGAATAACACAATACTTCGCTTTTTTATTACTTAAAATTAAACATTTTTAAAAGTTTTGTAAAGTTTTGTAAAGCAATCTTTCAAAAATAGGCAATTTTTGAAGCAAATAATTCTTTATCTATATGTAAGGGAAAATTACAAATTAAGGTATACAAAGTAAGATAATTAAAAGGTTATTTTATCTATTATTATCTTGTAAGAAAGGCGGTTATTTATGGCATCAGGTTATGGAATTAACAGTATCGGTTCATATGCAAATGATCCGTATTTTGCATATGCTTTAAATTCATATAATCCGAATTTTCAAGGAACTCAATCAGCTGGTGGTACTCCGACAGTAGCTGCACCGGCAGTCAATACTGAAAGTGCTGCAACAGCTAATCTGCCAAAAGCGGATTATTCTGAAGATTCTAATGCCGGCAAAGTAGCTGCTGTTATCGGAACTTTAGTAGGAGCAGGGACTCTGATTGCCGCATACAAGAAAGGTAAAGGTACAGGCGAAGGCTTAACACGTATTAAAAACGGCTTTAAGAAAATATTTGGAATAGGTGATACAAATAAAACTACTAATGCAGCCTCTGAAACAATTTCAAATACAATCAGAGCTATGAAAAGCAAGGACGGAAAACTTGTTTATACAATTCCTGGCAAAAATAAAACTTTAAGAACACAAGCAGAAATTCAGCAATATGCTGCCGATTATGGTATTGATTTGAAACAGCTGCAAAAATTTAATTCAAAGCAAAGTAAATTGAATGAGTACCAATTGGAGATTAAAGATGGCGGTAAGACAAATACTGTTACTGTAAAAAACGGCGAAATTGTTGATATCAATAACGGTACCGAATCTATCACTAAGAAAATTCTGGACGCGACTGACGGTGCTGATAAAGAATTCCGCAGAAAAATTGAAGACCAGATTGCCGATATTGAAAAAGGTTTAACAGGTGATAATCTAAGAGGTAAAACAATACGCTACATTAAATACCAAACTCAAATCGGTGATGATATTGTAAATGTAACAAGAACTTCTTTAGACAAGAAACCTAAGATTGATATTGATAAATTTACAACTCCTGAAAGATTTTCACAGGATTCCGAAGCTGTAAAAGCTTATTTATATAATAATCCGGAAGCTAAGAAGGTATTCTTATCAGAGACTTTAAAGAAAGGAAAAATCCCTGAAGGAATGAAAGTTGAATCCTTTGATTACACTTTTGACACACATACAAAATGCCATTATAAAGACGGAAATCTCGTCGGAATTACCAAAGACGGCGAGTATTATGCAAAGGGTTCTGAAAAATGCGATGCATTCCTTGAGGATAATGAAACAATATTGAATCAAGAAATAGAAAAAATAGTAAAAAAAGGTGAATTAAAATATTATGAAAATCCCGTATTAGTTGCAGAATAATATTTCTCCTCTTTCTCCAATAAATATACAGCCCCGATTGAACAAATCGGGGTTTTTTATCAGTTAGCTTTTAGAAAATAAGAGTATAGATTTTTGTTTACTAAACTAATAAAAAAAAGTCCGCCATAAGCGGACTAAAAATTTTGTAAGATGTAAGATGGGGTTTATTTTAAAACTTTTTCAACTTTTGTTTTTAAAAGATTTTCGTATGCTTTTCTAATTGTTTCATTGTTAGGATTTGCTTCATATAATTCTTTTAATTTTTTAGCCTGAGACTTTGCTTCTACATCATTATTATCATTCAATGCTTTTTGGAATGCAGTTCTGGCATTTGAAAAATAATGTAGAGCTTCCGTACTTTCATGAACTGTAACAATATCGTCACCAACTTTGTTTAAATCTGCTAATTGTTGCAAAATCTTAAGTGCTTCACTAGCTCTCGTTGTAATTTTATTCAATTCTGCTTCAGCAGTTTTTTTAACTGATTGCAAATTTTCTTGAGCCAGCTTGAGAGCATTTTGTTGTTTTGATTTGAGTTCTTCTATTTGGGCTTTAATTTGTCCTCTTTGTATACCATTAGGATCATTTTGCTCATTCAAACCTGCAAGCTGCGTACTTAAAGTTGCTATTTGTAAAGAGTATTCATCTTGATTATTAGTAAATTTATTAATAGCTTCTTGCGCAGTCTGTATTTCTTGTTCATATTGATTCTGTTTTTCGGTTACAGCTTCATTGATATTATTTTCATCTTTTGCACCAATATCATTTAAAGCCTTTTTTAATTCCTCTTCAAGTCTTGTTCGTTCTGAATTTTCGCTGGTATTTTCAGATTTATTATTTTCTTTTGCTATTTTATTTTCTACTAGTTTTCCAGTAAGAGCCATAAACACGGAGGGTAAGTTTTGTGATAATACAACACCAGCAGCAGTATGTCCGCTCCAGCCATTCATTCTATTATAATCTGCAACATTGCGCGCAGAATATTCACTACTAGTACTTATTTCTTTAAAATAACCCATCTTTTTGTCTCTTATTTATATCTTACATATATATAAAGTAGCTAATGATAGACTAGATTTCACTTTTTAAGATTTTTGTTACATAAGTTTACACATTATATATAAAAATATTTATGTTATACTGAATAGTTGTAAAAGCGTTAGCGCAGTTGACTCTGCCGAAAAAAATCCGAACCATTGAGGATTTTTTGAGAGGAAGCCAAAACGTAGGTTTTGCGCGCTAAGCAACTGCTTACAATTGAAAATTAAATATACACTAAGGGGCGTTAGCGCAGTTGGTAGCGCACGACACTGGCAGTGTCGGGGTCAGGGGTTCGAATCCCCTACGCTCCATTTTTTCTAAAAGAGAGCCATTAAATGTTCTTTTGTCACAGCTTTTCAGGTTCAAAACCGGGTTTAAGCCGATAGAGTTTTTAAAAGTAAATAGTTTGTAATGTATGTTTTTATAGAAAAGTTATTTAATAAAAAGACCGATAGAATTTTTATTATTCTATCGGTCTAAATTTATTCCAAAGTAATTTTAAGCTTCTTGCTTAGCACCTTCTTTTTTCTCAAAGATAATTTTATCATCTTCTAGTTTCAAAAGTATAGTATCACCAGGCTGATAAGCATTTGTTAATATCTCTTCAGCAAGAGGATCTTCAATTTTCTTTTGAATCAATCTTCTTAGAGGTCGTGCACCATAAGCCTCACTATAACCATCTTTGGCAAGGAAATCTTTGACTTCATCTGTAACCTCGATTGATAATTCGCGTTCAGAAAGCCGCTTGAACAAGTCCTTCATCATCAAATCAACAATTTCTCTGATTTCTTCCTTGCTCAAGTGAGAGAATACGATAATATCGTCGATACGGTTAAGGAACTCCGGCCTGAATGCTTTTTTGAGTTCTTCATTAACAGTTTCTTTGAGTTTTTCGTATTTATCTTTCTTCGCATCATC
>CALUVK010000018.1 GCA_944324205.1 Candidatus Gastranaerophilales bacterium
ACCTTGTGAAGAACCGCCATTCTCACCATCACTACTAGCAACTCTATACTCAGAAGGCTGTATATCCAAGTCAGCCATTTTATCAGTACTTATAGTCCCTTGAACAAATTCTGTAAGATTTTCCAGATATTCCTTCTGAGCATTTACATTTTTATCTGATGTTTTAAAAATACTGCTTAATCTACTTGTTTCATTTTCTGTAATAATATGTTGATTCGCTACTTCCATTGTATTAATAAACTTCTTTAACGCAGGAGGAACTTTTGACTTTTGATAACTACCAACTAAGGCAGGAGCCGTAAGAGCAGCAACAACACCTATTATACCAAGTGTAATCAATACTTCTGCCAATGTAAAACCGCATTTTTTAACCATATAAAACTCTCCTATTCTTGTAACCATTGTATTATAGTATATCGAAACTAATTTGTAAACATTTATATTATTTACACCGGTGTTGAAAATATAACAAAATGTAACAATTTAGCAATTTTTATAAAAAATAAGTTTTATAATAAATAAGTGTAGTTTTGGATATATGCATGAATGGTTAACTCATATTATTACAATGGAAATGAATATATACCAAAAGATGCAAATGCAGGGTCAACAGGATTCATACTGGCCAGCTTGGCATCTTCAGCTATTATGGGAACATTACCGGCGTTTGCAAAACCTTTTAACAAACAATTAATAAAAGAACACAGCCAAAATCACTTATACAAAGATGCTTTTGAAAAGTCTCTTGAGGTTTCAGGACTTGATAAAAAAGGAGTAGAAATTATACCTGCTCAATATTTAAACGATATGAGCGATGTTTTTTGCGGACAAAATGCTTATTATACACCAAAGCGAAAAACCATTACTATAAATACGGATAAAATATCTATTGCAGGGTTTCACGAAGCTGGACACGCTTTAAATGATTTAAAAGGTAAGTTTGGGAAAATACTAAGTAAACTCCGATATCCGGGTTATGTTGCAGCTGCTTGGATGGGATTTGTTGCAATGTTTTCACGCCCTAAACCTAAAGATGCACCTAAAGATGTTATCGATCATATAAAAGATAATTGTGGAAAAATTGCTTTCGCCTGCTGGCTGCCAACAGTTTTAGAAGAAGGCATGGCTAGTTATAAAGGAATTAAACTTGCCAGAAAAACAGGACTTGCAGAACCTCTTATTAAAAATATGAAAAAACTTTATGCTAAAGCATTGCTCACATACGCGGGAAGAGCAACTGCAACCGGACTTGCTGTTGGGGCTGCAAGTATGATAATGGATTATTTTACCAGACCTAAAAAAGTAGAAATTCCGAAATTTAGCTTATTTTGATAAAATTTTTTCTACTTCTTGCCCTTTATCATCTAAAATTCGTATACCTGAACGTATGCCATCATTATAAACCGGCTCATAAGTATTAATTAATTTAAAGTCTGATGAATAAACTGATTCTTTTGTTTTATCCCCATTTTCTCCAAATTCACTTATAATAGTAATACTTTCAGCAGGATTTGTTGAGTTAAAATATATAAATCTCGAAATTTCTGGCCCACTATATCCGATTGAAACACTTGCCTTTGTGCTCCCATCCTGATTATAAGATATGTGCTCTTCTCTCAGATTGGTTTCATTATCAATAATTTCTTTTCTTATTGAAACAACTTTATTATCACCATCCCTCATCTCATACTTTATAGGCTGTTCCGAGGAGTAATTCCAGATTTCTGTATATTCAATCGTCTTATCCGGACTATATTTTATATGCTTTACAGGACGTTTAGCTTCATCCATATCTTCATATTCCCAAATATCATCTTCTGACTCATCCCCAGCAATATAGGAACTAAATGGTATATCCGTTTCTGCCTCATTGTCTAAAGATATAAATTTCAAATCAATATTATGCCTGCTGTCAGAAGGATTTTCCACAAGCATAAGAACTTTATTATCTAGCTTCTTTATCATATAAATATTTCTTGCAGCCCCTATTATATCATCCACATTTTCACGCACATCTTCAGGCAAATCTGCAAGTTCTGCAACCCCAGAAAGAGGCAATTGATTATTTGGAAGGGATGAATACATATCAGCCTTACGAATAATCTCTTTAGGAATAACAGGCATGTTCACCTCTGCTTTAACATTTTTCGGCGCCTCTTGAATTGATACAACTTGTTTCTGGGAATTTTCTTCTACTATTTTTAGAGAACTATGTTTACTAATTTCTGGCTTTGTCTTTTTTGGGAATAAAATTATAACTATAGAAATCGCAATAATCACGAAAATAATAGTTCCGACGAAAACTGATCTTTTCATGTTTCCCCCTAAAATATTCTATCTATATTATAAATTTGTTTTAATATTTTATCAACACTATTCTTTATGATAAAATTCAAATATGGATATTATCGAAAATTTAAAAGGGAAAATAATAGTATCATGTCAGGCAATGCCAAAGGAACCATTATACAAAGAAGAATGTATGTATGCGATGATGCAATCTGCAGTAAATGGTGGCGCCGGAGGACTTAGAGTTGCCGGTGCAAGAGATGTAAAAAATGCAAAAACTTTTGGGCTACCGGTTATTGGTCTTACTAAACCTGAAAAACTGCCTGTGAATTGGAAAGAAATTGTATATATCACCCCTGGAATAGAAGATGTAGAAAAATTAATTGCAGCTGGTGCCGATATTATCGCTTTTGATGGAACAGCACGACATCATAAAAATTGTACATTAAAAGAAATTATAGATACAATCCATAAAAATGCAAGAATTGCGATGGCCGACATTTCAACACTTGAAGAAGGTATTAGCAGTGCTGAATTAGGTGCAGATATTATATCTACTACACTTGCCGGATATACGATAGAATCAGGAGAACCCACTATTGGACCAGATTTCGAGCTTTTAAAAAAACTTATTATGAAAATAAATAAACCTATTATCTTAGAAGGACGCATATGGCACCCGGAAGAAGTAAAAGAAGCGTTTTTATTAGGCGCACACTCTGTTGTTATTGGTTCTGCCATAACAAGACCGCAGATTATAACTAAAAGATTTTTGGAGGGATTGGTATGAAAAAAGCTTTAGCTTTTGATATTGGTGGAACAAAGATTTACAGTGCAATTGTCGATGAAGAAGGAAAAATTATTACTGATATTGAAAAATTTGCTACACCTAAGACTATTGATGGAATTAAACAAGTTTTAAAAAAACAAATCTCCAAATTTGAAAATGAAGTTGATATAATAGCAGTTGCTACAGCCGGTGATGTTAATAATACGAATAATGCTGTAATTGGAGCTACAGGCAACCTGGTTAAAGGATATTACACAATAAATTTCCAAGAACTTAGCAACAAAAGAGTTTTTTTAGAAAACGATGCAAATGCTGCCGCTTGGGCTGAATATAGAATCGGAGCATCAAAAGATACTGATATTTCTATTATGCTAACCTTTGGAACAGGAGTCGGCGGCGGAATAATTATTAATAATAAATTATTTAAAGGAAAATCAGGTGCCGCCGGAGGAATGCACTTTAAAATGTTTTCAGATAAGCGGAGAAAATGCACCTGCGGTAGCTGGGATTGCTATGAAGCATACACATCAGGTACCGGACTAAAAAGAAGCGCAGAAGAATCTCTAAATGATCCTAATGTCACAACATACGATGTTATTGATGGGGTTAAAAATAACAATAACAAAATGCTTGAAATATTTAATATGTGGCAAGAATATATCGCAATAGGCATTACCGGACTTGTTAAATTATTTGATCCAGATTGCATTGTTTTATCGGGTTCTATGGCACAATTCATTGACATAAAAAAAATTGAAGAAGAAGTTAATAGTGATAATATTACAACACCTGTTTCTATAAGACTTGCTAAGACAGGAAATTATGCAGGTATGATAGGAGTCTCTCTTTTAGCTTTGGAGGATATACACAATGGGTAAGGCTAAAAGAAGAAGTCTGAAACTTGGAATTCATGACAAATTCCAATATATGACAAGAGACGATGCTTTAAAAGCTGTCATAAAAAATATTGAAAATAAAAATGATGTAATTGATACTATTACGTTGTTTGGTTTCACAGCAGAAGAAATGCTTGAAGCTGGTGCCGCATGGGAAGATGTAATGGCTTTTGGAGGATTTGTCGGCTAAAGAAATTATGGTATAATATTCTTATGCTTAATCTTATATCAACTATTCTGGAATGCTCAAGAGTTTTTTCACTCCCAATGACAATTATGTCATGGCTGGTAATTTTTACATATTCAGTTTTTGTTTCCGGCAATATAAAATATGGATTAATAGCATTTTTAGGGGTCTGTTTTGCTCATCTTGCTGCAAATATTTTAGATGACTATTTTGACTACAAAGCATTAATTAAACAGGTAAATTTTGACAAAAAAGCATACTTAAAAAATTCACAAAAAACAAAATGCAGATACTTAATATCAGGTAGAGTTCAGACTTACCAAATACTTACTTTAGCCTTCTTATATCTTTTATTAGCGGGAACTGCCGGACTTTATCTATTCATAAAGTGCGGAATCGGAGTATTTTATTTTGCTTTAGCCGGCGGAATAATAACACTTACATATTCATTCCTTTCCAGAATAAGACTTTCAGAGATAGCCGTTGCATTAGCATATGGACCTGCATTATTTGGAGGGATTTATTATGTTATGACAAAAACATATTCCTGGGAAGTTTTTGTTTTATCGGTTCCAACAATGCTTATTACAGTTGTATTACTCTATATCCACACAATTATGGACTTTAATTTTGACATAAACGAAGGACACAAAACGATTGCGAATAAATTTAAAACTCCTTTAGATTCACTTATTCTTTTAAAATGGCTCCTAATTTGTGCATATGCTTCTCTTGTATTATTGTGTATTTTTGATATCTTAGACTGGCAAGTCTTTATAGTTTATGCAACAATACCACTTGCTGTAGATTTATATAACTCTTTAAAAGAATTTACAAAAGATCCTGAATCTATCCCACAAAAAAAATGGTATCATTTTCCAATGGAAAATATGATGAATGCTCCAAGTTTTATGATGAGAATTTATCAATCCAGAAATCTTATGATTTACTTTGCAACTCTTTTAAGTATAGCGACATTTCTAGCTTTAAGATGAAATTTTTAAGATTTTGATTTACATAATTTATAAAACAGGTTTAAATTTAAAAAAGTTATTGTTATAATTAATAGAAAAAATTGAATTTAGGAGAAGTGTCCGAGAGGTTTAAGGTGCAAATCTCGAAAATTTGTGGGGGCCTAAAGCCCCCCGCGGGTTCGAATCCCGCCTTCTCCGATTTTAAATTCTTTTAACTTTAAATGCAAATTTTTTAAATAATACATATGTAAATATAGCAGCTATAAAAGTAGCAATGATTTGTGCAATAAAAACATTCAAATGCACAACTTTTACAATAAATTCTAATAAACCTGCATTAATTAAATAACTAAAAAACCATGTTGTACAACATTTAACATATTCCTTAACCCAGTTTCCTCCGCCTTTAAAAACAAGAAATTTCTGAGTTGTAAAAGACACAACAGAAGATATAGCCCAGGCAAGCGCCAAGGCAAATTGATACACCTCGGCTCCCAGAATCAGGCATATTAATGAATAAATAATATAAGAAACACCAGCATTAAAACCACCTACAAGTAAAAACCTTATTTTGTCTGAAATCTTAAACCAATGCTCTTTCATCTTTAACTTTACAACTCTCTTTCATATACTCCTAAGTTTTCTAATATAATAACACAAAAAAATTCCCCAAAACTGCTATACAATTTTGGGGAATTTCATTTAAATAAGCCCTTTAATATAACTTAAAATAAAAGCCTTGTTTGTAGGCAGTTCAGCTGCACGCCCCATCATCTTCATTATTTCTCCTATTGAAATAAGTTTATGAGGCAAACATACAAACTTGGTCTTTATCGTCTCTAAACTATGATTAAAGAGTTCATCCAATGCTAAATCAGGATTTCTTAAATCACGGCGACTTATGTCTATAAGAGCCCCTGATTTTCTCAAATTTTGCAGTAATGAAATCTCCTTTGTGTTTTTTGCTTGAGTTTTATAAACAGCATCAGCAGATTCTCTCAATTGATCATAACGTTGAAAATCCTGATAAGTTTTTATTGCTGCAGCAGAGACTTTGTCAAACTCATTATTCATAGCATTAACGGCTTCTACTCTATCATACTGGCTTGAAAAGAATCCTAACGGAATATCATCCGCATAACGTTTATAAATAGAACCACTTTCATAAACATCGCTTATTGTATTGTTTAACCCGGACTTAATACTTTGATATTTATTGTTTTTCATCTCTAAGAATACGTCTAACTTTCTATTCTGAACCTTTAGGGATTCTTCCCTATTCATGGCTGGAACTTCAGTAATCACTGTACGCATTTTTCCATCCGAGTGTTTGTAATAAGACTCAGTTCCGAAAATATCTTTTGAATTTTCAGAATCTTCTGAAAATTTTGTATAAATTTCTTCGTTATCCGGTAAATGATCAGAAAAAACATCTATTTTTTCTTTTATTGCCATTTTAGATGTATTATTCTTTTCCCAACTGTAAGGACTATATTCCATTAACCAATTACCATTATTCTGAGCGGTCTTATCTGTAAATAACCCTTTAAAGTTTGTTGTACTAATTGCATTAATTTTCATAATCTTACTCCAAATAATTACTTAATATTTTTTAAACCACGAGAATAAAAATAATTTTTTAACTTATCAAAATGTGGTATTAAATCTGCTTTAATTTTTTCAAAATCTTGCTTTTTATTTACCAATTCATTTCTCAAATTCTGGATAGTACGGGGCAATTCTTCAATATATTGTTCTATTTTCTTTATATAACTATTATTTTTACTTGCCTCAGCGTTATAAAAAGCTCTGCTCTTGTTAATTACATCTTTTTGCTCTTTTACAAATGCCATTTCTTTTTTTATTTCATAAGCTTTGTTCTGATTCAATGCTTCATTAACAACACCGTAACTTGATGTACTAACAGGTTTGGCAAGAAAATCTTTATAATAATATCCTTTCGTTCCAGGATGATTAATTTTATTGTATTCATATGCCTTTGCTGTGTCATTAATACCCTGCTCCATTTTTTGAGTTGATGTCATTAACACTCTATCCAGATTATCATATGTATATTCTTTTTCTTTAAGCATAGCTAATCTGGAAGAAATTGCTGCATCAAGGGATTTTCTTTGAGATAATTCTTTTTTTGCTTTTGGCAGTTCCTCCTCTAAACTTTTAATCTGATTTTCAAGACCTTCAATCTGATTATATATAAAATCTTTTTGTGCTCTTATATCCTTAGATTCATTTAAAATATTCAAACAAGTTGCAGACGTTTCTTGATTATACTTTGCATCATTAACATGAGCTTTAAAATAATCAGCCTTTTCTCTAGCTTTCAAGGGGTTATTGTTATGCCATACCTCTCGTTCATAATCACCAACAGTACGACTATCAGCCATTTCTAACCTATAAAAATATTCTCTATACTTATCTATTGCAGATGCGTATTCTTTTTCTTTATTTGTTTTATTCTGCGGGAAAAAATATAATTTACTTACTTCATTATCAATATCAGGAAACTTCGGTTCATGATCGTGTACTACATAGTCCACAGACTCTTTTATTTTATCACTTATCGGCTCTAATGGGTCTGCAAAATACACTTTTCCAGTATAGTTCTTATGAAAAACTCCTACTGTATTTTCAACATCAGCATTACTATGCCAATTACTATTCTTTGACAAATCTTCAATACCATTGTTTATTTGGTAATCAGTCATTTTTCCTTTAAAATTCAAGCTTTTTACAAAATTTAATGTAGAATTACTAATAGGTGCTATTTTCATCTTTACCTCCTTAAACACTCATTAATAGACCTCAATATATCATTTGTGATATAAAACTGATATTTTAATTTATTCTAAAACAAACATGTTTTATTGAAACTTTATTTTAAGAAATATTAAGATTTTAATTTTTATACTATCTATTGACATAGAATAATTTATGATTTATATTTTTATTTGTATCGATATATCGATACAAGGATATAAATCATGAAAAATTTTTCTCTTGTAAATCTAAATAAAAGTTGGTGGCGCGGGTTAGTTTAACTACCCTAAATTTCACTGTTATATTTTAGAGTTACAGAAAAAGGGTAGTTAAAACCTTTAGGTTTTGTCTGCTCTTCAAATACTTGTGTAAACGATTGTAAACAAAACCTTCTGGTTCAAGCAATTTTAGAGTTTTACAGGTTTTATGGAGACAGAAAAGTTATGACAAAAGTAAGCAACGAAAATTTAATAAACACTCTACCTAAAGGACTTAAACCTGCGGCAAAGTTCGTAAGAATCCAGGATCAGGCGTCCGGACTTTCTACTACACGATTTATTCAAGATGTTTCAACATGTCTTATTCCAAAAGCTATTTTTTCAAGAAGTTTAGCAGATTTAACTGAAAATACCTTTCTAGAAACATCGGAAGAAACACTTATTTATATAGTACCTGCTATTTTAGGAGAAAAAATTTCAAGAAAAATTTTTTCGAAAGGACTTAATAATGACTTAAAAAAGGAAGTTGCCACAAAAGGTGTTGACTTGATTGAAAAAGGAGGAAAAAATAACAAACAGGTATTACCGGTCAAGGCAGCCATTGCACTTGCCGCAATGGCAATACCATTAGCAGAGTTTTCACTTAATTATATAAAAAACCTCATGACATTAAAACTCTTTAATAAAAGTGATTTTAAGAACATAGCTTCTTTGGAGAATAATCAAGAAGATAGAAAGCATCAAGAAAAAGTAAAAAACAGCGCAAAAAAACACATTGGTCTTGCATCATGCCTATATGCCGGCTGTCTCGGATTAGCTGCACTTTTAGCGGCAAGGGGCAAAAACTCAAAAAGTCTTCAAAAAATTTCAGAATTTATAGTTGCTCCAGGTAATAAGCTCTTCAAGAAGTCTAAAAAAGCAAAAGAGTTTGTAAATAAATATTTCTGTATGGATTTTGAATCAACAAAAAAAGGAAAACTATGTTTAAGCAAAGGACAGCTCACGACCTGTGTACTAGTCGGTGGAGCTGGATATTTTGGCGCATCCGCTGATAGAGGAAAAGAAAATTTAAAAGAAACTGCAACAAGGTTTCCTTTAGTTGCTTTATATGTTATTACAGGAAGTGAGTTTGTAGAACGCGGATTTAAAAAATTACTTCAAAAAATGGGAAAATGTAAAGATTTAATTGGAAAAAATTTAGAAGTTCCGGAATTTGATAAACTGGAGAACTTAGCAAAAGAGCTTGCAGAAAAGAAAAATACAAATGTAAAAGATGAGTACAAATCGCTTGTAAAACAAAAGGTTTTAATAAAAGGATTACCTTATATCTTCGCTATAGGAGTAATGGGATTTTTCGTTGCCGGTATGACAGTTTTTTCTACTAAAAAACGTTATGAGAATGCACAAAAAAGAAAGAATAATGGAACAAAAATTTAAAATTCTTTAATCTGCAAAATAAAGTTCATGAACTACTTCAATAATTCTATTTAAGAAATTTTTATAATTAATTCGGTCTGCCGAACCTGAAAGAACTATATCAGCCTGTTTTTTACAAGGACGAATATGAACTTCAGCTTTTTCATTAGCATTTTTATAAATAATATCTGCCGAATCTCCTAAATCTCGTTCTTTTGCACGGATATAAAATCTCTCTTTTTTTATTTTTTCATCAATATCTACGTAAATCTTGAAATCAAACGCATCTTTAACTTTGTCTGTTAGAGTAAAAAGCCCTTCTGAAATAATAATTTTAGAAGGTTTTGCCAAAGTATAATTATCAAAGCGTTTTGCTGTTCCGCTCATATCATATTTTGGGAGGTAAGTTTCTTTACCAGATAACAATTCTTTAATATGTTTATACATCAATTCCAACTCTAGTGCCTGCGGAACATCCAAATCATATTTTTTTGCAAATTCTGAAAAACTTCCTGCAGCTTTAACCATTTCAGAACGATCATAATAATAATCATCTGTATTTACACGGGTTATAACATCAGGAATATTAAATTCTGCAGCAAATGATTCTATAGTATCAATCAAATCCATTGTAATAGTTGATTTACCGCTTGCAGTTTCCCCTGCAATCCCGATAGATGCCGGCATTTTAATTCTGCCTGATAAATACGCCGCTATTTTTTTTATTACAAAAGGTGAATAACTAACTAGGATAGAGCCCTGTGCTTTCATCTCTGTTTCAAAAACTTTTTGAATATAACGCTCTATCTCATCACATAACGTTGTTGGTTTAGTTGAATTTTGTGAAGTTGTTATGTATTGCATCATAAAATCTTTTCCTTTGTTCTATTATACACAAATTAAAACAAAAGAAAAGATTTTATTGCTTTTTAAAAATCTAAATTTTACATAAATTTACACTTTCAATATTTTACCGCAAATCCATTTATGTTAAGATATTTATACGAGGTGCTAGATGAAGAGATTTTTGGTTACAGGCGGAGCAGGTTTTATTGGTTCCCACCTATGCGGAAGATTACTAAGGGAAGGTCATGAAGTTATATGTTTAGACAATTTTTTTACCGGTTCTAAGCAAAATATATACAAATACTTAAATAACAAGAACTTTGAACTTGTAAGACACGATATCACAAAGGAATATTTTGCTGAAGTAGATTACATCTACAATCTAGCTTGTCCGGCCAGCCCTCCTCACTATCAATACAATGCAATTAAAACAATTAAGACTTCTATATTAGGTACAATGAACATGTTGGGATTAGCAAAACGTTGTAAAGCTAGAATACTCCAAGCTTCAACAAGTGAAATATATGGAGATCCCAAAATTCATCCACAGACAGAAGATTATTGGGGAAACGTTAATCCGATAGGGATAAGGAGCTGTTATGATGAAGGGAAACGCTGCGCTGAAACATTGATGATGGATTATCACAGACAAAATAATGTAGATATAAGAATCATTAGAATATTTAATACATATGGCCCAAATATGGCACCTAATGATGGTCGTGTTGTTTCTAATTTTATACTCCAAGCATTAAAAAATGAAGATATTACAATATATGGAGATGGCTCTCAAACACGTTCATTTTGTTATGTTGATGATTTAGTTGATGGAATGATAAAAATGATGGAAAGTTCTTTTATTGGACCGATAAATTTAGGTAATCCTTCAGAGCGTAAAATAATAGATTTTGCCAAGCTTATTATTAAACTTACCCGTTCAAAATCAAAAATAGTATATAAACCGCTTCCTGCCGATGACCCAACTCAAAGAAAACCTGACATTAAATTAGCAAAAGAAAAACTCGATTGGGAACCGAAAATAGATATAAAAGAGGGGTTAATAAAAACAATAGAATACTTTAAGGAGTTTATTTAATGAAAATTTGTGTTATCGGAACGGGTTATGTAGGTCTCGTTGCAGGGGCCTGTTTTGCTGAAATGGGAAACAATGTTATTTGCGTTGATAATAATATTGAAAAACTTAAAAATTTAAAAAATGGAATAATCCCAATATATGAACCCGGTTTAGAAGATTTAATCGAAACAAATATAAAAGAAAATAGACTTACATTTACTAACGATATTGATTTTGCAGTCAAAAATTCTCTAATATGTTTTATTGCTGTCGGAACTCCACAAGACAAAGATGGTTCAGCAGATATGCAATATGTTTTCAAAGTCGCGGAAGATATTGGTAAATCTATTAATGAATATAAAGTTATTGTAAATAAATCTACCGTTCCTGTAGGAACCGCAGAAAAAGTTAAAAAAATTATTAAATCAAAAACATCTTTTCCTTTTGATATAGTTTCAAACCCGGAATTTTTAAAACAAGGAGCTGCGGTAGAAGATTTTTTACGCCCAGATAGAGTTATAATAGGAACCCGCTCTGAAAAAGCAAAAAAAATTATGATAGATTTATATTCTCAGTTTGTTAGAAATCAGCATCCAATTATAACTATGGATGAAAAATCTGCAGAAATGGTTAAATATGCTTCAAATTCATTCCTTGCTGTAAAAATTTCATTTGCAAATGAAATTGCAAACATTTGCGAAACTGTAGGTGCAGATGCAAATCTTGTAAGACTAGGGATGTGTTCTGACAGCAGAATTGGAACTAAATTTCTTTATCCAGGAATTGGCTATGGCGGCAGCTGCTTTCCTAAAGACATAAAAGCCTTAATAAATACTGCAAATGAACATAACACACCCTGCGATATAATCCAAGCTGCTGATAAACTTAATAAATATCAACGAGAACATTTTATTCAAAAAATTATAAAATATTTTGGAGAAGATTTATCTGGACGCGAATTTGCTATATGGGGATTAGCTTTTAAACCTAAAACTAATGATATGAGAGAAGCACCTTCAATTACCGTAATAAACCGCCTGCTATCTCTAGGTGCAAAAATCAAAGCTTACGACCCAAAAGCTATAGAAACTGCAAAAAATATTTTTGCCAATAAAATTTCTTATACAGAAACTTCTTATGAAGTTTTAACAAATGCAGACGCTCTTATAATTCTTACGGAGTGGAATGAATTCAGGAATCCGGATTTTGCTAAAATTAAAACATTAATGAAAACGCCCATCATTTTTGATGGACGCAATCAATACAGTTCTTTTAATCTGGAAGAACTTGGATTTAAATACTTCCAGATTGGTAAATCTTAGTTTAATCAGCGGCTGCTAAGCCATCAGCAGCTTTTTTATCATCAGTTGCTGAATGCAAATTCGTTGGATTCCTTAAAAATGCTTGACCCAACGGATCTACAGCAGTAATTCCGCCATCATTATCCATCCTTAATGTAAATTGGTCTGGGTTTGGACAAGCATCTCTATTATAAGTACACTTATTTGCCTGAGCATCATTATCAGGATCAACATCCAGCGTAATTTCTGTTTCGTACTCATCTCCACCTGATACTACGAATGTCCATTGCACACCATCAGTAGTTCTAAAACGTATGCCACCACCGCCTGCACCAGGTCCATCGACAAGGTTTAATTTACTCGCAAATATTCTAGGGAATTTATTAGTACCGGAAAATTCATTACTATCGTATGGTTCGATTTCTGGCATATCATCGCAAGCCATACCTGTACAAGTTGGTTCTCCATTATTTTGATCATACGTAGTCCAATATAGCGATGAATCATCCAATATTTCATTTGTTAGGGTGGCCAATGTATTATAAGATTTCATATACATAGATTTCTTTTTATCCGGCATCAGCCCGATTAGACCAGGTGCTGCTACAGCAGCAACAATACCTATTATTGCCATGCTTATCAACAATTCCTGGAGTGTAAAACCTTTTTTTAGCATCTTAAATCCTCGCTTCTTATTCTTAAATAAATTATAACATATTTTTCAAAGAAAAAAAGCCCTTACTAATTACAACTTGTTTAAAATAAATAATTATTCTTTTGCCATATAAATACTCGTAGACGGGAATGCAAATTCAATTCCTTCTTCACGGTAGCGGTGAATAATTTTTCTTATTACTACACTTTTTTCCTGAACATAATCAGACCATGCAGCTCTTGTAGTGTAGCATACAAGCCTTAGGGCAATAGAGCTCGACGCAAGATTTTCAATAAACGCAAGCTCACCTTCTAAAATAGTTTCATCCTCTCTTGCTATCTCTCTTAAGATTTCCAAAGCTCTGTCAATTTTTTCGTTAGAAGTTCCGTATTCAATATCTACAGTCAAATCAATCCTTCTTCTGTCTGTCTGCGAAACATTCGTAATCTCTTCGTTTGCAAGTAGGTTATTCGGTACATTTATTGCAAACCCTTCAAGGCTTCTTACAGTAGTTGAGCGAAGATTAATATTTTCAACAGTACCTTCATAGCCGTTGAATTTGATATACTCGCCTATTTTATAAACCCTGTCCGCTAAAAGTCCGAATGAACCGAAAATATTTCCGATAGCTTCTTTAGCAGCAAAGCCAACCGCTAAACCTGTAATCCCGAAACCGGCTATTAGTGATGCTACATTATATCCAAAACTCTGCAAAAATCCGGCAAGCAAAATAAATACAATAATAGCTTTGGCTATCCTATTCAAAACAGGCATCAGGTTTACAAGAGGCGAATCAGAATTCCTTGCTCTTAAACGGGATATAATTTTTCTGCCTAAAATATCGATAAGCTTGCAAAAACCCCATATTAAAAGCAGGTTGACTATAACTCCGATAATAAATTTCATATGAGTCGCAGCAAACTTCATAATAGCGTTTGTTATTGTATCTATCATAAATTATCCTTTTCTTTTTCTCAAAACTTCCAACTCATCCTGAAATGGAGAAATAGAAGTCAGCTTATCCATTATACCAGGTAATTTTTCTATCACAAAATCAACATCTTTTTCTGTTGTAAACCTTGAAAGACTAAACCTAATTGAGCCATGCAGAGCCGTAAACGGTATTCCCATCGCTCTTAATACATGACTCGGCTCTAAGGAACCTGACGTGCAGGCGCTTCCGGAGCTTGCACAAACACCTATATCACTCAAATGCAAAAGTATAAGCTCTCCTTCAACATACTCAAAACCAATATTAGAAGTATTAGGCACTCTGTCTTTCACCCCGGTATTCAGCCTTGCATTAAATACATTCTTTAAAATACCTTCCTCTAGCTTATCACGCAAGCGCTTAACGTCTTTTAGCTCATAACTTAAAGCGTCCATAGCAAGTTCAGCCGCTTTTCCGATACCAACAATATAAGGAACATTCTCTGTGCCGGCTCTCAAGCCTCTTTCCTGATGCCCGCCGTTAATCAAAGGGGTAAACCTTACATCCGGCTTTGCATAAAGAACCCCCACGCCTTTTGGAGCGTGGAACTTATGCCCCGAAATCCCGAGCAGGTCAATTTTTGTATCTTTAACGTTTATAGGAATTTTACCCGCAGCTTGAACTGCGTCAACAAAAAACCTCGTCTCCGGAGATTTTGATTTTATATATTCAGCAATCTCTTCTACCGGATAAATCACACCGGTTTCGTTGTTTGCATACATTATAGACACTAATGCCGTATCTTTTCTTAACCTCAATTTCAATTCATCAATATCAAGTTCGCCTTGAGAATTTACACCGATATAATCGACTTCATATCCGTTTTTTTCAAACTCTTTATAAGTATTCAAAACCGCAGGATGCTCGACTTTTGTTGTTATAATATGACGCTTTTCCCTGTTACAGTTCAAAACTCCTTTAATTGCTGTATTAGCAGACTCTGACCCGCAGGAAGTGAAATAAATATCTTTTTCATTTTCTGCACCTAAAAAATCCCGCACTTTAACCCGCGCTTCTCTTATCGCTGCAGCAGGCTTTTTAGCAAAATCATACATGCTGGACGGATTTGCATAATCCTCTTTTAAATAAGGAAGCATCTCCTCTAATACTCTTTCATCAATCTTCGTAGTTGCGTTATTGTCTAAATAAATCATATATCTATCCTTTATTTAAATAATTGTAGGTCAGGCATTGCCTGACAAAAGCTTTATTGTCAGGCAATGCCTGACCTACATTGGCAAATATATTATACCTGTTCAACCTCAAGTTTTGAATCAACTTTGTCCTTCAAAATAGTTTCAACAAAGTTTTTTAACGTCATTGAAGCATTTTTACATCCGCTGCACATGCCGGTTAATTTAACCTTAACCTTATTTCCATCAACATCAACAAGTTCAACGTCACCGCCGTCTTTTTGCAGCTGCGGTGAAATCTGCTGGTCAATAACTTTACTGATTTTCAAGATTTTTTGTGTCGGCGTAAGCTCTGCTGTCTGTTCAGCTTTCTTGTAATAAGTTTCAAGCATATCCTTAATTACTCCCCTGCATCTTCCGCAGGCGCCGCCGGCTTTTGTGTAGTTTGTGACCTCATCTACAGTTTTAAGCCCGTTTACCTTAATGGCTTCCCAAATCTGATTTTCTGTTACATTAAAGCAGGTACAGATAATTTTTTCCCCGCTCGGGTTTAACCCCTCTTCCATTGCAATCACATCTTCTCCGTAATACTTTTTAATAGCATCCTCTAAAGCTTCATGCCCCATAACGGAACAGTGCATCTTCTCCTGCGGAAGTCCGTCAAGCTCATCTGCGATATCTTTATTAGTAATCTTTGCTGCTTCATCAATTGTTTTTCCGATAATCATTTCGGTTAGAATACTTGATGAAGCGACAGCAGAGCCGCATCCGAATGTCTGGAATTTAGCATCTTTTATAACTTTACCGTCAAGTTTTATATATAATTTTAAAGAGTCTCCACAGGCAAGTGAACCGGCCTCCCCTATCAAATCCGCATCATCAATCTTGCCGACATTTCTTGGGTTTCTGTAGTGATCTAATACCTTCTCCGAATATTCCCACATAATATATTTCCTCTCTTTGAAGTTGAATTTTACACTATCATTCTACTACAAAAAGAGGAAATATAAATTATACATGGTTTTAAAATTTATTTGCGATTTTTCAT
>CALUVK010000019.1 GCA_944324205.1 Candidatus Gastranaerophilales bacterium
TACTAGATTTACTCAATAGCTGTTCTTTGAGTGTGTTTATAAATGGTTCGATATAAAACGCATTATTTCCGCCATTTACAAATTGACCCTTTTTAGGGTCTTTTTTGTTAGTAAAATCAATACTTTTAGGTGGCTCGAGAGCAAATAAGATGCGGTAAATCACTGATTTATCGCATCTTATGGACTTATAGTATCCATCTTTTCATTAATTTATTTAAAAAAACTCAGGTCCATCACTTATATATCTAGTATCACCTTTATCTAAATTATACTTTTTATATATATCATCTAATTCTGTACGTACTTGTTTTTTATCAGTAAAATTTCTAACAATTAATTTTATTGAATCTAAAACTCGGTTACCAGTGCTTGTATTTTTCTTTGAAACAAATAGTGATTGATTATGTAAAAAATCTTTTTCTAAATTGTTAACATATAAACTTGTCATAAAATACTCATCACGTGGGTCACGATAAGAAACTATACTTATAGTATCATTTTTTCCATCATTTAAAATAGTTTTTATAGAATTTAAAAATTTAACATCACAAGTTTTTTTAGCATGGTCAAAGGCATCTCTCAAGGTATTATTTGGAACTAATTTTGATGAAAAAGTCGGATTCGTGTTGTGACAGCTTTTAATTGATTGATAATTTCTAATTTCCATAATTCTTACTCCTTAATATAAATATCAACATAGTACATAAAATCCCTAAATTTTTTTTTACCTAATTGTTAACTTATTGTTACATTTATACTAACGTATTTCTATGCAAGACTAAAAGTTGTAGGTCGAGAATTCTTGTCCTGTGCCTTAACAAAAATTGTAGGTTGGAGTTTACACCAACAAAAATGTTTTGGTAAATCACAGATTTACAGCATCCTATGGACTTGTACGAAAGGTTTGATTATTCTTTTACATTTTCCTTATTGATTTTAGTTGCAGCTCTTTTAATAAATTCTTCATTGAAATGAAACATCAAGAACAGCAATTTGTCGTATTTTAGACCCAGAAAATACTTCAATCACATTGAATACAATAGAAAAAGTCACTAAATATTTGGGCAAACGTATTATTTTATCTTTTGCATAAATCATTATACAGTTTAATATTTTACTAGCAAAAATATTTTTGATGTGTTTTATAAAAAACATGTATGGAAATGTTGCAAATAAAAATAACAGCATAAATTTTGGTCTTAGGATTAGGCTTTCAGATAAAGGTTTGTTAAATCTTTCTCAAAAGCCTGACATTTTGTATGCATCAACTCCTCTGGATTTTTTCTATAGAGAACCTAAAAATAAACAAAAATTAGATGCTTTGTCTATTAAAATTAAAGAAAGAATTCGTCAAGAGCAAAGAAAAGCTAATAATTCAAATATAAAAAAGATGGTTTTGAATAAATGTTATGTTTATGCAAATAAATTAAGGGCTTTAGCTAGTAAATTCTTGGTTTATGAACATTTACTTGATTTTTATAAATCTTTTAAATTGATTAAGAATCTAACTCCGGCATCTCCTCAATATATTGTAGAATGGGCAAAAATAGGAAATTCAATTCATAATAAATTTATAGAGATGAATATTGAGGACGGAAAAATAGAAGAAATTGCAAAATCAGGAGAGCCTCATATATTTCTTTTGAATCATAATAACCCGGAAAAAGACAAGTTTATATATCCAATTTTTAATTCTTTTCTAAATTATGCATATACAGCATTTGGCAGACAAAATGATTGTCCCAGACCGAATATTATAGTTAGCCACAATGTTTTGGATCTGGTAAATAATAAGTTCAGAAATATATATAAAAAGATGGGACTTATTCCTGTTGATGCATCTTTATCTGAAAGAAAAGCTGATAAGAATGTTTTGCCTGTCAGGTATTTAATAGAGAAATTTATTCATAAAAAAAGTAATTTGTTTATTTTTCCAGAGGGTAATAATTCTATCTACAAAGACAAGCCTTTAAAAGATAAATTTCAACCGGGTGTTGCAAAAATTGTAAAAAATATTTTGGATGTGAAAGAATCTGTAAGGATTGTACCATTAGGCCTTTCGTATACTCGTGATAAAAATAATATGGGTTCAGTGCATATAGGAGATACTATTTTACTTCGAAGAAAGGGGAATCAAATTTATCGTATAACAGATAGTGGAATAGAAGAATTTCTTTGTAATTCAAATGCTCAGGATGTTACCGGCAGTATAAAGAGGTTGCTTTGTTTAGAACTTGAAAAGAGTGTTGTTTTAAGCAAAATAGAATAAGAAGAGTTTTTGAGCGGGTATTACCATGTTTAATATATTTGTGTTATAAATCTATTATATTATTATCAGGCTTACTTGAAAATCAATTTTGTCTGATATAGTATATTACTGTTAATGTGTATTATATATTAATGTTAAATTTTGTAAAAAATTTAACGGTGCATGCCCGAAATATGGCAAAAAATTTTATTTTACATTCTTTATATATGTAGAAGGAGTACTCGAAAGGTGTTTATTAATAGAATTAATGGTGTAACAAATCCCAATTTTAAAGGTTATCAGCACGTAAAGAATGAAACGGGCGAAACGGTTATGAAGTTCAATTATCCTTATAATTATAAAAACGAGGATTGTGAACTTGTATTTTACAAAGTGACCCCGACTGAAAATTATAATTACAAGGTTGATGAAAAACCTATTTATACTGTGAAGATGAAGCCGGAAGGGGTTAATGTTAACCTGCAGGACGTTACAAACCTTGATAAAGAGGAAGCTATTGCGTATAAAGTAGTCAGGAAAGATAAAAACGGAAAAGTTATCTGGGAAGGGCCGGATACCGGCGTTCAGATGAGAAAACTCAACGATAATGAGTATGGTTTCAGAGTTCACCAGGATTACAAATGGGATACAAATCAAACGAAAGATGGAAAATTTATACCAACACATGAGTATTTAGATGGTCCGACAGATTATGCGTACACTCTTTTAACCAGAAATGGTACAACTCCTACGGTACAAGGTGCGGCTTATCTTGCTATTCCTGATTCATTTAAACCCGGCATGAAATATAAAGGTTTTGATGACCCGAACACGGGAGAAATAT
The DNA here is from genome assembly GCA_944324205.1 of Candidatus Gastranaerophilales bacterium. Lineage (GTDB taxonomy): Bacteria > Cyanobacteriota > Vampirovibrionia > Gastranaerophilales > Gastranaerophilaceae > CAG-196. The sequence continues at coordinate 3,093 of CALUVK010000019.1, forward strand.
ATTATGACAAAGATTATCAGAAGGAAATGGAAGGGGTTATAAAGAGCTTTTCAAACCGTTTTGGCGGTGGTATTGCTGGGCTTCAGGCAGGAATACCTTATCTAAAGAAGAGCGGTTATAAATTACTGTTTTCGCTTCCGACGGCAAACGGTGATGACAAATCTGCTCCCGGATATTGGAACAAAAATAACTTTCAGGTATCTCCGGATATGGGAAATCTTGAAAACTACAAAAGTTTCTTAAAAGAGCTTTATCGTAACGGTATGGGATATGTTTACGACGGAACCTTTACTTCAGAAGGCTTAGAAGGCATTCATTTTCAATATGCTTTAAGATGGGCTAACAGAAATCCGCAGACTTATTACTGGTTCCGACTGAATGGTCTTAAAGATACAAGCATCGGACTCGGTGTGCTGCCAACAAAAGCTGACACACTTGCTCACAGAATAATAAATGCACCTTATAATTATGAGCTACAGAGTGACGGAACTTATAAAGCTGTTGCAAATCCTGATTATAAATCTGACAGAGAAACACTTGTTCAGATTTATGATAAAACTCAGGTAAGTGAAAATCAAATAAAAAGTTTAGATAATGCGATTAAAACTTATCAACGCTTAAAAGCCGGCAATGAACTTGATAAAATTACTTATGATGATACTCTTATAAATTACGTATTCCAGATTGATCCTAAAGAATACAAAGATAGAATTAATGTTATTAACGATTTGAATAAAAATTTCGGGAAAAATATCAAGCTTGATACGCCAGACGGAACAATTATGGCTTGTAATTTTTCTAATTTCCATATTGATAAAGATGCAAACGGAACGGTTAACTGGGATGCCAACAAGGATATGATTAAATTGAATTATCATATCTCCGGTTATGATGAAAAATTATTACAAGCTATTCCTAATATCGCTCAGCGTAGTCAAGAACGTGCAATGATTGAAAGAGGTACTAAGGAAGTTCGTGATTTAACAGTTCAAACGGTAATATATTTGATGCAAACTGCAAAAGATGTGCAAACAAAATATACCGCTCAAACTGTCGGGGCTGCCAAAACAATTGAAGCTCTGGATAAATTAATTAAGGATGAAAAATTGCCTGCAGAAACAAAGATTACTCCGGAAATGCTTAATAATATCCTGAACGGTCGTTATATGCTTGCACCGAAAGGAACTCTTGATAAAGATGATACAACAGTAAAAGCTTTGATGGAACTTCCGCTTGATGCTTTAGAGTTTGGTGAAAATACGGTCGGGGTTTTATCAACTTCTTATCTTTCAAACAGAGCTACGACTGATGAAACTATAGGAGTTTCAAGATTTGACTTGATGAAACAAAACAATCCGCATTTAGTTGAGCCTTATACAAATGTTTATAAAAAAATGAACAGTTTGTATCAAAACGAGCTTAAAAGTTTTGCAGATAAAGTTATAAAAAATGTCAATGATAAATCCTCAGAAAAACTTCTTGATGCAAACGGTGATTATACCGAATACGGAGAATATGTTATTAATCTTATCGGCAAAGATATTGCAAGATATGCTTTCTTCAAGTCTTTAACCGGTGAAAATTTAAGAACAAAAATCCTTCCGGATGGAGAGATGACATATGATTATGACAGGTTAAAAGCTGAAACTACACTCAAAGGGCTTGGAATTAACGCTCATAGTCCTGAAGATGAAGCAATGCAGCTTGAAAAGAAAATCGAAAAAGGTCTTAAAAAACTTTCCGATAGTGATGTAAATTATGTTGCAGATGCTGTATCAAAGCAGATTGCGGGAACTGATACGATGAGCTTTAGAATAGCGGAAGCTCTTGTTGATAAATCTGGTTTGGGCCTTAATATGAGGCTTGATGCCGCAAAAGACGTTATGGATCAGGATGCGATAAGAAATAGAGATAATGATTTTGATGATGTAAATAATGAGACTATTAAATTTTGGAAACAAGCTGTTAAGGCAATAAAAGATGTTAACCCGAATGCTTATATTGCAGCTGAACTCACTGATATTGAAGCTTTAATGAAAGATAAATACGGTTATGACGGCAGCAAAGCTTATCCATACAACGGAATGACGGATATTGGCAGCAGATTTAACGGTGTACCTGATTTTATGACAAAATTGTTTAACGAAACAGGCATAACTACAGAAGCGGCATACTCATATTTCTTCACTGAAATGTTAAATGTATTTGCTAGAAATTTTGAAAATGGCGGTTTAAATAGTAAATGGGTTGGCAGCTATAATTATTTGTCTCACGATAGCATAAAAGAAAAAATAGAACTTCTTTTAGCTACAAGAAGTCCTGATTTCTTAAGAAACTTATACATATTTGCAGGAAACCACGATAAGCCGAGATTAATTCACGGTATCGCTCTTGATATGGCTTTATTCTACAGCAATGGCGAAAATAAAGAACATATGTTGGAAGCATTAAGAATTCTAACTAATTCGGATAAAGTTGAAGATATTCCGATTGAATTAAGACTTGGTGTTACTAATCCTGATTTGAAAAGAACAATAAGCTTTAATGCCGTAGCTCAGAGCCAGCTTTTAAGAGCGGTTATCAACGAGGATTTGAAGGGTATAGTTTCTGAAGCAGATATCGAAAATCTAAATAAAGCAATTGTCGATTTAACAAATGGGCATTATTTGACTGATGAAAAGAATATAAATTATCAGACGGTTGATATTAAAGAACTCTCGTCTCTTGAGAATGCATTTGCGGCAATTCTTGATATGGCTGAAAAATACGGCCTAAAGTTAAGTGATGCAGAAAAGAAAAAGCTTATAGAAGAAACCATTAAAAATGCCAATTCAAAGGACTTGTCCGATTATCAAGTTCTCCGGGATTTAGATGGGGATGTCGAAGTTGTCGGAGTGGAACTTAAAGAAAAGAATAATAACTATGCAAAAGATATTCTTGGAGCGAAATCCGATTATAACAACTACAGTTTGTATACTGTGCAGTTAGCAAGACTTCTTAGAGATTCTTATAACGGTACAAATAAAGAAGCTGTAAATTTTGCCATTAAAGACTTTGTTGAGAAATTTGACAGAAATACGGTAAGAAGTCATGCAACGGAACTTCCGAAGCTAGAGCCACAGGCAATAATCAAGAATAAAATGGGCTATGCAAGACGTGATTTGAGAACAGTGGCCGAAATGTTAGTTAAACAGGTTGAATACAAGACAGGAAAACCTTTTGCAAACAAAGAAACCGTTATTAATACAATCTATAAATCTGCAACAGAACCTGCGGAAGCAAAAGCACAGATGCTTATGGCATACTATGGAGCTCTGTTCGGAATTCCGCAAATGTATGCCGGTGATGAGATGGGTATGACAGGTTTGGAAGAAAAAGCAAAAAACATCTATCAGCAAAACAGAAATGTTCTTCCATGGACTCAGATAGATGAGAATAATATAATCGGAAACTATAGAAATGCTGTTATGCAAGGGATGAACAGTTCTCTTACCGGTTATAAGAGCAATCCAGAGTTACACGCTCTGAATGACGGTACTCCATATTCTGCTGATGTTGTAGTAAACGGAAGAAACAGAGCTGAAGTCAAACAGAGAATTCATGATATAACAAATGAATTGAAAAACGAGAAGAATGCTGACAAAATTAAACAATTAGAAGAAGAACAACGTAAGTTAATCAAAGATCTTGCCAAAATAGCATTTATGTCACAGAGTGCAAACGGTGATATGACAGTAAGTATATTCTACGCAGGTGATATTAACCACGAAAGCAGGCATGATTATTTTGCTGATCATCCAGAGATAACTGATGAAGCTAGTCGTAAAAAATTCTTTGAAGATAATAATATAGAAACTATAAATCCAAAAAACAAATATATTCCTATTCAGGCAAAAACCGAGATTGATGCAATAGAACTGCCCGTTAATGCAGCGGCAGGAGCTGCTGTTGCAGCGCTTCCGGTAGGAGCAGTATTTATGAATGCAAATCTCAGGGATAAAGCAAGGTATGTTGTTAATGAAGCCGGAAAAATTGTTAAAGAAGGCGGCGGAAAGATTATTCTTGACGGTTTGACTGCTAAAAATGGGGTTATGGTCTTGAAGCATATTGTATTTAAAGGTAGACCTTATTACAACAAAAAATATCATATAGCTTCGAATTTTTACCAAAATGTTGAAACTACACATGCAGAAGAAGGTGCTAAGCTTTCAATTATTGCAAAGTAATTTCAATTGTATAACTAAAATTTTATGATTTATTTTAGGCATTTGTAGATTTGTGAATGTAGTGAATTAGCTTTTGAAATATATTTTGAAAGTTGAATGTACTTATCTCCGGCTTCACCATAAGGTGTCTGGAGAGTCATTAATTCATCTACACTTTTATTAATATTTTCTAGTTTTTCAAGAGATTTTTTCAATTCAATTGATGAAGAAAGCTTTTTGGGTAACTTGGAAATTATTATTGATTCAAGCCATTCAAAGAATTTTTTCACACTCTTGAAGTTGGATTTAAACTTAGGAGAAAAAATGCCAGTTATTTCTCCTGATATTTTTGCTGATAAACTTGTTTCGTTATATAAGTCTGTTAATTCTGCAAGTTCATATTGAAGTTGTTTGTATCTATTAAAGAGTTTTTCTGTTAATTCAAAATCATGAATATCTTTAGCTGTTTGAATTTGTCCTTCCAGTGATTTTAATTCATTTTCAATTTTTGCAATTTTGTATTCAAGTTTAAAAACTTCGTTTTGAACATCTTTGTATGCTTCTTGCTGCAAAATGTTATTATCATAGTCATTTAAGTGTCTGGTCGGATGTGATGAATTTGCAGTTATATTTTCCGGTTGTAAAAAAAAGTTATCGCTATCATTTGGATGCGAAGAAAAGGGATTTATATTATTATTTACAAATTTATCTAAATCCATACAAATAGTATTATACAATTAAACAGATATTTCTTCAATTTTTTGACGCAGGATACATGCCGGATAATAATCCGGGATGAGTTTTAAACATTCATTGATATAATAATATGCTTCATCATTGTCATGTACTCTCAAAAAATATTTAGCTAACATAAAGTGTAATTCAGCATCATTATAATAAACTTCTTTAGATTTTAGCATGTAATTATAAGCTGCAGATAATAAATTGTTTTCATACATGACTCTTGCTGCAAATTTGTAGGCTTCCTGATTTATTCTTACAAAAATATCCAGTGCTCCTAACAGTTTTTCAACATAATCCAATTTTTCATTTCTCAACAGAAAGTCTAAATCTATTTCATAAAAATTTCTAATTTGAAAAAAAGTTGGATAATTATCTAAATATCCTATTAGTACAGAAACTAATATATTACCCCATTTTGCTCTTGGAGAATCTTGTGATGAAAAGACTTTATGTGCAGTTTTCAAATCTTCATTTAGTATTGCAAGATAAGCATGCTCTAACGAATTAGGTCGTACTGTTAATTCGGTTATATTAGGATTAAAAAAGAAAAATTTTTGCTTTTTTGAACTAATCATTCTTTTTATTAATTCTTATTGAATTCTTTGTTGTTTTATTTTCTTCTACAACAATTTCTTCTTCACTATCTTTTTGAGTTGTTTCAATCCTGTCATTTAAAATAGTACCACCTTTAATCAGATTTGAAACAGAATCTACAGAAGATGTATTTGTATTTTTACCAATCAGGTTTGCTAATTTTATTTGTAGATAGATTTCTTCCCTATAGATTTTTACGTCTTTATCAGCCTGGATAGCGACTTTGCAAACTCCATTTCTGGCTTCGACAATAGTTATTTCAATATTGTCGTTAATCATTATTTTTTGACCGTTTTTTCTAGTTATTACGAGCATTTTATTCCTTAAAAATTACTTAACTTCTTTAAACATGGGGTAACTAATATCATAACCGGATCCTGATAGTACAATCTGTCCTGCAATATTGTTATCAAGATTGAAAATTAATGGCGCAAGTAGATTGATAGTAGTACCTTTGGGGTTATCTTGCGGAATTGAAGTTATATTCATTACCAGAACACTTTCAACATTTTTTATTCCGAGGGCTTCTACTGTACTATCTGGTAAATCAATTGTATAATCAAACTCCAGTGAAGCGATTGATATTATAGGGAAAGCTAATGCCGGGTCTTCAACAGACTGCAGCCACTTAAAAAGAGCATCTTTATTGGGCTCAAGAATGATAAATTTTTTCATCGTATCAAACCCTATAATAGGCAATACAAAATTAAAAATGCGATTTTCTTCTATATCAATTTCACCGAATCTAATTGTGTTTAATTTCATTATTTATCTTTCTTAAAAACCTGTAGTCATTTGATTTGTCAATAAAGATTGTATAATTTGCGGACTTAAAGAATTATTATTATTTCCCATAAGCAAATTTAAAACAGAGTTTGAATTATTCTGTCCGCCGGTAAGCAAAGACATTTCATTAAATCTGTTATTCCCAGCTAATATGTCGCTCAACCCAGCTCTTTGCAAGACTCTTAAAGCAGAGACAATTTCATCATTTGTAGGAGCTTCGCTGGAAAAATCTTTGTACTCTTTAAATTGAGAAGGTGTTATTTCGTTCTTCCTATTCATTTCACGCATTAAATTTTCGATTTTTTGTCTTTCATATTCACTTCTTACTTCATCAGAGAAGCCTGAACCAAATTTGCTTTGGACAAAACTGTCAAGAGCGGAAGTCTCTGATTCTTCATTACATTTATCAGGGGTTTCTAAACAAGTCTTGCCTTTTGTTGCATAAATTCCAACCTGACTGTTTGGAGACAATGTTATAACTTTTTCGTAGTTACTAATAGCTTCATCTTTTTTGCCAATCTGTGCGGAAGTTATTGCTAAATAATAATAAGCAACTGCATTAGACGGGTCTTTTTTTACTATATTGTTAAGAGCAGCATAACATTGAGAATAATTACCCGCTTTATACATTTTAATAGCAGATGCCAAAGATACATTAGATGTGGTTTTTGCGCTTGCATAATTAATACTTGAAGCGCAGATTAAAGCTGTTAATAATACAAAAATATACTTTTTCATAATCGTCCTTCTTATTTAACTTATTAATTATTATACAATCAAGTTTTAAAACTTGATATACACCATGTAATTGAATTATACACTATCTTTATAAGGATAACAAGGCTTCAGTCAACAAAAAGTCACAAATTACTTTTTCCAGTTGTATTCCGTACAAATTATTAATTTCTTTTATAAAATAGCAAGGACTGGTAACATTAATTTCTATGATTTTACCATCAATTACATCAAGTCCTGCCATAGAAATTCCCATAGAGTTTAACTTTTTTGCAACTTGAGAAAATTTAGAAAATTCATCATTAGAAAGTTCTGCTTTGGTTATAAAATTATCATTATGGGTATTAAATTTAAAATCGTCTTTGCTTGGCAATTTTTTTATACAATATTTTAAGACGTTATCTCCAAGCGTAAGAACTCGTTTGTCTCCGCTATATACACCGGAAATAAATTTTTGAACCATTACAAGAGTATTTTCATTATTAGTCATAGTATTAATAATTGTTCTTGTATTAGGGTCTCCGTCATATAGGTACATAACACCAGAGCCAAAACAACGGTTAAGCGGTTTCAATACAATTTTTTTCTTATCAGATAAGAATTGTTCAATATCATTTAGAGAAGAAGTAACGATATTTTCGGACATTAAATCTTTAAAATATATTGAGTGTAATTTTTCATTAAAATCACGGATTGCACGTGGAGAATTGATTACATCAGGTTTTGTAACAAAATCAAAAATATATGTAGCATTGATATAATCGATATCAACAGGTGGGTCCGGTCTGAACATTACCAGGTCAAAATCATTAATTCGAAACTCGTTTATTACATCTTTATAGAAAATATTATCATCTGATACAAATGTTTCAAAACATTTTGCATATGCAATATCAGATTTTAAAGACAAATTTTGTATTGTAGTTATATAAACTTCGTTTTTTCGTTCAAGAAATTCTTTTATAATCCAAAAATTTGTGACCAATTTATTGAACTCAAAATATTTGAGTTCAACTTTATCAATAATAAAAAGAATTTTTTTCATAAATACCTCTTCGCATTTAGATTATCACTAATTTTAATGAATTACAAGAGTTATTTAGCTTTCTTTTTCATTGGTTTTAATATCTTTTTTTTGTGAACTTTCGATAATTTTATTTATTGAATAATTTGTATTTGCATTAAGAAAATTATCAAGGTCACTCATTGTAACTTGAGAGTTTTCTTGTTCAAGTTTCTTTGATTTTTGTTTTTCCTGCGCTTGTTCAGCTACTTGATTAGAAATGTTTGTCGCTATTTCAGGCAAAACTTCCTGAATATATTTAAAATCTAAATTACTTACATCAAAGTCAAAGTGGTAATGTTTATTAGAATCAAGATATATGGTTACCTTACATTTATTACCATAGTAAACGGTTTTTTTCTCAGCAATTTCACCCCAGTATTTTTTCATCGCTTCGACTTTTTGTTCATATGAGTATGTCATGAAATCTTTCATAATATTTAGCATCTTGTAAATTTCTTTTTCTTCTGACAGTATTATGTCTTGATGTTTTTTATAATTTTCGTATGCTGAATCCATATATGCCTCCTTTTTATTTTTCAAATTTTTCTGGAAAACCAATTTCTTTAATAGTGTTCTTTATGATTGGAGATAATGCTTTAAATATTTCACGGTGTTTTCTTGATTCTTCAATCACATTTGACAAAAACTGTAAAAATGTTATTTTGTATTTTTTCAATAACTTTTTTCTTTTATAATATTTGTATATATTAAAAACTACAGAATATAAATCACTGTATTTTTGATAATCTTTGTCGCAAGTATCACATATAGAACCGTTGCGTTTTCTGTAGATATAAAATTTTTGGTTAACTACATAGACTTTTGATAAAAGAGGTATTATTTTATAATAAAATTCGGCATCTTCATAATAGCATCCTTCTGGCCATGTAAGCTTATGTTTTTCTAAAAACTTTCTTCTATATGCTTTGTTACAAGTATACGAAGGATACATTGCTGCATTTTCAGGCGTAAGTTTTAAATATCCTTCAGGTATCTTTGCATATATATTATCATCTAAATTATTGTACTTCTGGATATCATCATAATAAATAGCAAGTTTAAACCATATTGAATCAAGTTTTGTATTCTTAAATTTCTCTTGTAAAATTTCTAAAGTTTCTCTATGAATCCAGTCATCAGAATCGACAAATAAAATATATTTTCCTGCCGCATGTTTCATTCCTGTATTTCTAGCAGCTCCAGGGCCTTTATTTTTTCTATGTTTTATTAACTTAATTCTTTCATCTTTTTTTGCAAAAGACATAACTTTTTCTACTGATAAATCTGATGAATTATCATCTATGCATATAACTTCAAAATCCTGAAATGTTTGATTTAAAAAACTATTTAGGCAGTCATCAATATATTTTTCTGTATTAAAAACAGGTACTATTATAGAGAAAGTTCTTTTTTGCATTATTTACCTTTAAATATTTTTATTTTTTCTAACATTTGGTTTATTTCTAACTTTAGTTCTTTTTTTTCTTCTTTTGAAAAAGAATTGTTTCTATATGTATTAATTACGCTTCCTAAGTGTTCAAAAAAAGGGGTTTTATATTTTTCAAATAAATTATTCTTTTTTAGATATCTATATAAATTATATGTTATTTTAAACCTGTCTGCAGCCATTTTATAATTTTTTGCGCTATTATTCATAATCGAATTTTGTCTTATGCGATAAATATACAAATTTTTATCAATGAGAAATATTTTTGGATTTTTTGTGTGAACTTTATAGAAAAATTCAACATCTTCAAAATAACAGCCTTCAGGCCATCTTAATTTATTCTTTTTAAGGAAATTGGTTTTATAAAGTTTATTCCAACTCATAACTGCAAAGTCTTGTATATTATTTTTATTTATATTTATAAACCCTTGTGGAAGTTTTTTAAAATGTGTATAAGTACAATTAATGTAGTTTCCGGTTTCTTCATTAATTTCAGTGTATTTAAACCATATTACATTTAAAGTTGGTAAATTCATTGTTGTTTGATATAAAATTTCTAAACAATCGTTGCTTAGCCAATCATCAGAATCTACACATAATATATATTTTCCTTTTGCATGTCTTAATCCGGTGTTTCTTGCAGCACCTAAACCTTTATTTTTACGGTGATTAATTAATTTAATTCTGTCATCATTTTTTATAATATTTTTGATTGAATTAATTGAATCATCATTAGTCTTGTCATTAACAATCAGTATTTCAAAATTTTTAAAAGATTGTGTAAGAATGCTGTTTAAACAATCTTGTATATATTTTTCTACCCTATATACAGGGACTATTATTGAAAAAAGTGGCCTATTCATATTCTAATGCCCTGACTTGATATTTTACTTGTTTAAACCATTGTTGCGAAAATTTTGCCAGATCGCTCAATGCCCAATAGAATTCTCTTAGGTCTGCTGTTGGTTTAAATTCTTTAACAGTATTAATAAACATTTGGTTATAGAGGGCAAAAGCTCGTTCTATATCATTGTTAGTAATGAGGTTATCCAAAATATTAAACCAGGCCGGAATATTTTGGTTATAAATTTCAATGGCTAATTTGTTTAGTTCATTGTTATCGGATTGAGAGAGCAGATATGAAAATTCCGCTGCTAGTTTATTATCTTTTTCAAAAAGACTAGAGTATTTTTTATATAAATCCATCAATTTATTATATTTTTTCTTATAAAAAAAGTAATTTAGAATATAAATAAATATTGCATAATTTGTGCAATATTTATTATCTAATTTTAGAAGGGGAAATTCTTGATTATATTTATTTTTAATCTCTTTTATCTTTTCTTTGTTATTTAATAATGAATATATAGAATATGCAGGAAAAGGGGTATTAAATTTTTCCAAATACAGTTCTGCAGCTTCTGGTAAATAAGAATTGTCACCATAAACAAAGTAGATGTATTCAAGAGAATGAATATATTCACTATACATCTTTTTTTGTTTAAAAAGGTCGGCTAATTCTTTTAATTCGTTAAAAGCGACCTTCTCTAAAGACAGATGTTCTAAAAATAATGTAAAAAACTTATTATTCATAGTTCTATATTATACACATATTTTGTAAATCAGACAAACAAGTTCTTACTATGTTAGTATTTTAATTAGTCAAACTTTAATACAAAAGTTACAGAAACAACATTATTTTCATCACTATTCCCAACATTTAAAGATGTTCTGAGGCTGTCACTGTATGCATAACTTGCATTTAATGCCCAGGAATTGTTGCCGCTGTTATAAGAAACTCCGATACTGTAACTATTGTTCCCGTAGCTGCCTCCAAAATTTGTATATACAGAATAACTGTTGTTGCTTATATTATAGCTTCCGCCGCTGTTAAGATTTCCGACTGCAGTATAATATGTTGTTGAAATAGAGCCGCCTGTTAGTGATAAACTGGGAGTTACACCATTAAAAGATATTTTGGCATCAACAGTTCCTGTACATCTGTAGTTGGCGCCGCTAAAAGAAACTCCGTAACTTTCTATATCAAAAGATGGTCTTACTTTTACTTGGCTATTATTTCCAGTTTTTGAGGAAGAACCCGATTTATTGCTGCCAGAATTGTTTTTCCCCCTAACATTATCATAGGTATTTTGAAGATAATCCTGTCCGTCATCCAGGAGTTCATCTGCATACTGCATTGCATTTTGATATTGAGGGCTTTGTCTTAAGGCTCTTAAAGCATTATTTCTAACAATACTTTCAAGTTCACTTTGTGTATACGCTTGTCCAAAATCCGGCATATTTTATCTCCTTGTATTTTCATTTTATATGACGGCATATTTTAGAAATACTTTAGAGTTATAAGAAAAATTTTTACAAAAATTAACAAAACTTTTATTAATTAAATATAATATTATAAAGACATATAATGTAGTGGCTGTTATAATATAATATGGGTAATACAAATATAAAAGGAGATTTATGAAAAAAGGTTTTACATTAGCAGAAGTTTTAATAACATTAGGCATAATAGGTGTTGTTGCAGCTCTCACGGCTCCATCTTTAGTCCAAAATGCCGGTAATGCAAAGACAGGACCAACTCTATCTAAAGTTGCGGCTACAATAGAAAATGCTAACGAACAAATGTTGCATGATATGGAAGCAACTGATTTACAAAAAGCATTAAAAGTTCGTGTTGCAGATGATAGTCACGATGCAGCCGTGCAAGCCAACTTTAATACAAGATTAAAATATTTTGAACTATTAACGGACTATGTTCAGGGAAGTACCTTTGATAAAGAGGGCTATCCTGACAGTCATATAAAAGCTTATGACGATTCCGGGGAATGGCATGTTACTTATTATTTCAGATTCGCTGACAATATTGACGTTGGTATTGGATCAAATATAGAGATATCATATACCAACAAGGGTAGTTTTAAAGGTCAATTTTTTGATATGTTAGTAGATATAAATGGTATGAAAAAAGCGCCTAATACATTAGGAAAGGATGTCTTTTGTTTCATATTGGACAAAAATGGTAATTTAATACCTTATGGTGGCAAAGTAACTAAATTTTTGGGCTCAGAGTCTGATTATAATACAGAAGGAATCGAACAATGTAATGAAGATGGTGTCGGATATGGGTTTTCTTGTACGGCCTCTATTTTTGAAAATAATTTGAAAGTTATATATAAGTAATTTATTACAAATAGAAAATTAAATTAATTATAAAATCAGCTATAAGCATATAAACAGTTGATAGAACGGCTGCTCTAGTTGTCGACTCTCCTACATCTTTAGCACCTCCTCTTGTTTCGTACCCCTGGGTTGCACAAACAAGAGCTATAAGTATTCCAAAAATTGCACCTTTTAATAAACTTATATATATATCTTTTGTACTAAGCCATAGCCAAACAGATGTTATATATCTGGCAGGATGTAAGTGAATTGTAGCGTTAGAAACCAATAATCCACCTAGAATACCGACAACTTCTGCAATTAAGACAACCATTGGAACTGTTACTGCTGCTGCTAAAATTCTAGGAGAAAAATAATATCCAACCGGATCAACTTTTAATGTTTTAATAGCATCTACTTGCGACGTTACCTGCATATTTGCAAT
>CALUVK010000020.1 GCA_944324205.1 Candidatus Gastranaerophilales bacterium
TGCCGTTTATGAGGTTGTATTTTCCTGTAATATAATATGCCAGAAGCTTGCCGGAGCTTTTGATTTCTTTTATATCTGCCCAGCCATTTTTAAAACTTAAAACGCCGTTTATATAATCAAATTTTGCAGTTTCGGCAAGTCCCGCGTTATTAGTAAGGGTTGCAACTGTCGTCTTTAGAATACTGTTTGTTATAATATTGCTTGCGTTTAAGAATTTATCAATACGCCCTATTGAACCAAACGCGCCGTTTTTAACGCTGAAAGTTACATTCCCATTGAGTGATTTCATCATATCTTCATAGTCTGCAATCAGCATATCAAGTTTTGCATCAAATCCTAATGTTCCTGAGAGTGCATTTTTTATCCCGACAGCACCGGCGACGGCCTTTGCTGCATCCATATTAGCGCCGGAAAAATCTATCGTAGTTTTTGCATTTGCAAGATTATATTTAATATTACCGGCAATTGTACCTAAGAAGGCTGAACCCTTGAGGTTTGTGAGATAAAAATCATTCCCTTTGAGTTCAAAATCACCTGTTAAATTTTCAGCCTCAATTCCGCCGGAGGTAAATTTTGCAAGCGAAGCACTACCGTTTAAAATATGTCCATCAAGGTTTATATTAAGATTGTTCATTGTGACAGGTATTTCAGGAATATTAAGAGATGGAACCTGCACATCACCTTTTAGAGTCGGATTCATCATATTTCCCGTTATTTGAATATTGCCAATAAATGACATTTTAGATTTATCAAACATCGGTATAATTATTGTTGAGAGTTCGTTGGTATGATATAAAAGGTTCAGGGTTTGTTTATTCAAATTCATATCACCGGAAAGCGTTGATTTGATATCTCCTGTTGTCAGGAAATGCAATCCGATTTTTTCTGTCAAATAATTTTGAATTTTACCAGAAACAGTTGCATTAATTTTTTCGATTTGAACAGGAGTTTTAGTAATTTCAATTTCTTTTTCTCTGATATTTGCATTAATTTTAGGAATAGAAATTTTTGCAGCAGGATTTATAATATAAACATCAGCACTTTGCGCATCACCGGAGAAAGTTTTGCCGTCAGAGGTGATGTTTACAACTGTAGAAGGGGCTTTGAGCGTTGTATTGGAAGGCGTATTTTTTATATCAATATTATTAATACTTAGTTTAATTAACGGGTTAATTTTATCAAGTCTCCCTGTAATATCCGCATTCAATGAAATCAGGCCTGAATGAATATTGTTGTCTTTTAATAAAGCACCCTGTCCTAATGCGACAAGAAGTCCTTTGAGGTTAAGCTTATCTGCTGTAAGATGAAGGTCGCTTACGGCATCCTCGCTTATTGTGCCGTAAAATTTCAGAGGCTGGTTAAATACCGAAAATCCGATATTTTTTATATTAATGTTGTTGTTATTAAGTTCCGTATCAACATTAATGTTATCCACCCCGACTTTGTATAATCCGTAATATACCTCTGCAGAAGGAATTTTCAAGTATCCGTTTGATTTTACGGTTTTTAAATCTGATTTGAGGTTAAAGTCCGCATCAATTCGACCCTGTGCACTCAAGGTCTGCAAATCTTTGTTATTGAATATTTCAGCAATATCTTTAACTATTCTTAAAACATTAGCAATTTCCGCCTTTGACTTAAAATTCATATCAATTTTCGGATGTTTTCCAATCTTAATTAATCCGTCAATTTTTGAAAGTTCATTCTTTTCGGTATAAATGTTTGAAAGTATATTTATGCTATTTCCCTTGAACTCGACATTCACATCACTCGGGGGTAAATTTAGTATAGATAAATTGGTAACAACAGCTTTTCCGTTTATACCTTCTCTTGCTATGATTAAATCAGCATCTGCATTAGCGCACAATCCGCTTTTATACAGCCCCTTAAAAATTTCCGTAATATTAACCGGCTCGCTCTCTTTTTGAGCCTCTTCCGCAGCCTGCGGGGTTGTAATCAAATCATTAAGTTCAATATCCGGCATGATTTTATTTAAGACTGAAAGATTGTATTTAAACTGTTCTCTGTCTTTGAATACAGCTTTGCCTGAAGCTTTAACCCTGACACTTTTATTCAGAATAAAATCAGTAATCTCTGTTTTATCTCCGCTTATAATATATTTATCATCTCCGTTTATGAACGTAATATTATATCCTCCGGATTTGATATCAGGGAGATGATTTGAGAATTTGAGCCCGAGAGGAAGGGATAAATTCTGCGGTTTAACCTCTTCATTATTTTGGTTTTTTTCTTCCTGCGGGAAGTATTTTTCTATTTCAAAACTTCCGTCATTATTGATTTTTAAATCAATATCAACATTTTCAAGGCTAACAATATCAATCTCAATTTTTCTTGCAAGAAGCGGGATTAATGACATTTTGACCTGAAAATCATTGGAGTCAAAAACCTGTTCATTATCAGGAGTAAGCAGTGTGAAGCGTTTTACTTTTAATCCGGCAGTAAGTTTTGGGGTTGTTACAACCTTTACTCCCTCAAGTTTTGATACAAGCCCTGTTGCTTTATGGATTTCTCCGTTGATTTGCGGAATGTATCCTTCAATTATCGGGTTTAAAATAAGCGGAGAAAGCAAAAATATTGCGTAAACTCCGGCAACCGCACCCGCTGCTCCGATTAAAACCTTAGTCCAGACCCTTTTATTCATATAATCCTCTCCTAAACTTACCTAATTATATTAGAAAATAAATAAATTGAGAATAGCTCTTGCGGGTTGTATTAAAAAATCAAAAATCTTCCCCTTTCATATCTTCTACTTTACATTTCCACCCGTTTAACTTGCAATGAGTGTGATGTACCAAGCTTTCCTTTGCATTCAACCCCTTTACATTTACCCCCTTTTTTGTTACGATTTTAGGGCAAATTAGAATTTTTATAGGGAGATGATAAATTGAAAACCAGAATGAAATCGAATAATTGCGGTGAATTAAATCTTAGCAATTTAAATGAAGAAGTTACTTTATCCGGCTGGGTTTCTACGGTCAGAGACTTAGGCGGAATTTTGTTTATAGAATTAAGAGACAGAAGCGGATTTTTCCAGCTTGTAGCAAACCCGCAGATTAACCCTGATGTACATAAAGCTTTTGAAAAAGTAAGAAGCGAATATGTAATTATGGTAAAAGGCAAGGTCACAAAAAGGCCGGAAGAGACTTATAACGAGAAGTATCCTACCGGTCAGGTTGAGATGTATCCGGAATCTGTTGAAATCTTAGCGGAGTCTAAGGTATTGCCGTTTGTGCTGGGTGATGATAGTGTTTCAGAGGATATCAGATTAAAATACAGATATCTTGATATCAGAAACGAAAAAATGCTTAATAACCTGAAAACCCGCCACAACATTGTTCAGGCAGTTAGAAATTATTTAAACAATCAGGATTTTCTTGAAGTTGAAACACCGATATTGATTAAAACAACTCCTGAAGGGGCAAGAGATTATCTTGTACCTTCACGTGTTCAGCCGGGGAAATTCTTTGCGCTTCCGCAATCTCCGCAAATCTTTAAACAATTACTTATGGTAGGCGGAATTGAAAAATATTATCAGATTGCAAAATGCTTCCGTGATGAGGACTTGAGAGCAGACAGACAGCCTGAATTCACACAGATTGATATGGAATTATCTTTTGTAGAACAGCAGGATGTTATAAAAGTTGTAGAAGGACTGCTTGTAGATGCGTTTAAGGCAGCAGGAGTCGAGATTAAGCCTCCATTCAAGCAAATCCCGTGGCAGGAAGCTATGGACAGATTTGGTTCAGATAAGCCGGATACAAGATTTGGATTAGAACTTTTTGATATCGGAGATATCATTCTTGAATCAAATTTTGAAATTGTTAAAAATACTCTGCTTAACGGCGGAATTGTAAGAGGTATAAGAATTCCGGGCGGAGCTAAGTATTCAAGAAAAGATATTGATGATATTACAAAGCTTGCTGTATCATTCGGTGCTAAGGCTTTAGCTAATATTATTTATAACGAAGACGGCACAGCTAAGTCTCCCGTTTTAAAATTTGTAACAGATGAGCAGGCCAAAGCTATTCAGGAAAGAGCAGGGGCAGAGGCAGGCGATATCATATTCTTTGTTGCAGATAAACCGAAACTTGTCTATGACATTATGGGCAGATTGAGATTACATTTCGGAAAATCTCTTAACCTGATTGATGAAAATAAACACAACCTTCTCTGGGTTGTGGACTTCCCAATGTTTGAGTGGTCTGATGAAGAAGGCAGGTTTATGGCAATGCACCATCCGTTTACTTCTCCAAACTTAGAAGATTTAGACAAATTAGACAGCGGCGATTTGGGTAATGTAAAATCAATCGCTTATGATATTGTATACAATGGAACAGAGCTTGGCGGAGGTTCAGTCAGAATTCACTCAAGCGAAGTTCAAAAGAAAATCTTTAAAGCGCTGGGCTTAACAGAAGAAGAAGCCGCAGAGAAGTTTGGATTTATGGTTAATGCGCTTCAATATGGCACACCACCGCATGCGGGACTTGCGATTGGTTTAGACAGACTCGTTGCTTTATTATGCAGAACAGACTCTATCCGTGATGTTATTGCATTCCCGAAAAACGCAAGCGCTAAAGATTTGATGAGCGACGCTCCGGGCGAAGCCTCATTACAGCAGATGCGGGAACTGCATATTAAAAGCACGGTAAAACAATAAAAATTATAATTATAAAAAAAAGGACTTGCTGACAGAAAGGCAAGTCTTTTTGCATAAAAGGAAATAAAGGAATATTAGAATAAAAACTTTAAATCTAGCCGCTACCCCAGTCAAATACTGAACCTGATGCATCTTCGATATAAGATTTAACTGACTGAATTTCAGTATTAATAGCTTCCAACTCCGTAGATAAATCCTGATTTTCAATATCCAACCAGTCTTCTTTTTCAGATATTCTAGCCTTTTCAGCTTCATACCAGGCAGTTATTTCTTCTCTGACAGAAGAATCATTATTTTCTTGTACAAGACCTGCTGTAATATAATAAGTTAGAGATGTTGCAGGATCATAATTTCCTTCATCATCCACAGACTCTAACTGGAAGGTGCCACTCACAATTGCATCACTTACATAATCATCATTAGCAGCCATATCTTTATTATATTCAGTAGTCCATCCGTTAGCAGCAGCAGCTTGGAATATAGGATAATAAAAATCAACAATTGATTGAATTGCATTGGTTAATGTATCAGAATTATTAACAATAGTTTGTTCTCCTGTTGCATTACCTGTAGTTGTTTGTACATCATTTGCTGTGTATTCTGATGAAACCTTATCACCATTTATAACAGTCTGAAATTGTTCAGCAGTAAATCCGGGAATAAATGCTGCCAAAATTTCCGGAATTTTTTCTACTGAAAAAGTTCCACCCTGCCCTTTATTATTCATTGCAGAAGAACCTAAAACACTTGTAATAGCATTTGCATATGTATCACTCATGATTACCTGGCCTTTAAAATCGGTCAAAATCATAGAGTTTTCACTTTTCAGAGCATGATTTCCACTCGTAATTGCAGTATAATTTGCACCATATCCCATCAAATAGTTGTAATTAATCTTGTTATATTGACCATTTGCATAATAAGAAATTTGTTTTGCCTGCAACTTACTCTGATATTCTTTAGACAGCTCACTTTGTTCTCTCGTTAAAGCCATTTTTTCCATGGAATTAATAGAGATACCGTACTCGCAATCTGCTTTACGAGCGGTTAATGTTAAGAGTCTAATTTGTGCGCAGGCTAATCCCATTTTTATTTCCTTTATTTAGTCCCTTTTACATGTATATCGGCATTTTTAGTCAAAACTTTAGGTTTTTTAAGAAAAAATTTACAAATCTTTACATTAAAGCAATTTTGCTCTATTTTTGGTTTTATACATGTTAGAAGGACAAGTGTCAGGAGTTCGTATGACTACAATTAATTTAGTTTCAAGCAATGGTAATCAACCAATTAGCACACAAACAAACACATCTCAGGTTAATTTCAGAGCAGCTTCTGCTGTGTCAGAGCAAAATGAAATTGATACATTTATAAAAGAACGCGAAAAAGCTAAAAAAGATGCTAAGAAACAGCAAAATTTAAATATGGGAATTCAAATAGCTGTATTAGGCGCTTTGTTGGCTTCCGTCGGATTGTCTTTATGGATGTTTTTAGGTAAAGGTGCGGCAAAAACAGAATTTTCAAAAATCACCGAAAAAATGCCTTCTCTAAAAGATGATTGTGTAAACCCAAAAGTTAAAAACTTTATTGAAAAAACTATAAAAATTTTAGAAGCACCAAAAGACTTTGTTAAATATACAGGTGCAAAAGCCCCGAGAATGGTTTTATTCCACGGTCCTACAGGAACGGGTAAAACTTTTTCGGCAAAACTTCTTGCAAAAGAAATGGGCGCAGAATACGGAGAGATTCAATTCTCGGATTTATCTTCGGAATACGTAGGTAAAACCGCAGTTAATATCTCTAAAAAATTCAAAGAAATTGCAAAAATGGCTAAAAAACATCCTGACAAAAAGTATGTAGTTACATTTAACGAGATTGACTCTCTGATTAATAATGTTAATAAATTAGGTCCTAATAACCAGCATCTGGGACAAAACAGAACTTCATTCCTTAACGGGTTAGACTCGATTAAAGATATACCGAATTTAACAATCGTAGGAACAACGAATATTAATCCAAATACTGCAAATCTTGATGCTGCAACTTTAAGCAGACTGGGCAATATTTTTGAAATAGAGAAACCTATTCAAAATGAAATCAAATCTGCATTAAAATTTCATTTAGGTAAATCCGAAGCTGCAAAAGACTTAATCAGCAATGATGCAGAGTTGGATAAAATAGCTGCACTAATTCAACAGAAAAACGGTGCTCAAAGAGATGTTGCCAATATCGTAGATACAGCGCTTTCTGATTTTCTTGTTAAAAATATAGACAATCCGGCTAAAAATAGTACTAAAATAACAGCAGATTATTTGACGAATGCAGTTAAAAATAAAGAGACATGGGCTGCCGGAATTGAATCAGGAACAAAGAAACCTGTCGGTGATGATGCTCAAAACAAATTAATGGATGCATTCTGGAGATTTATAGCAAAAACAAACGGTGCAATATAAAATTAACGGAAATTAAAGGTTAAAAATATGACAATGAATAATACTACCCCTATAAAATTTAAAGCAGATGCACAAGCAGTACCTTATGTAATGAGTTATAATAATCGTTATACTCCGCCTATGCCGGATAGTGCTGTTGATGATATGTTCATAATGCAAGCAATGGAACAGAAAAAAGCTCTCAAGAAAGAAAAGTCCAAAGAAAATTGGCAGAAAACAGGCATTATTGCACAAGTTGCACTAGCCGCCGCTTTTATAACAATGGCTATTACTTCTATAATAGGACTGAAAAAAGTCGGAGTAAACGGACATGATATCGCAAAAAACACTAAACTTATTTGGGAAGATATAACCAAAAAACAAGATTTTCCTAACCTTACGGATGATTGTGTTAATCCGAAAGTCAGAGATTTTATTGAAAAAATGAAGAAAAGAGGAAATGTAAAAAAAGAGGTCTTAGAATATACCGGAATGAAAAACCCGGAACAATGTATATTAATGTATGGTCCGTCAGGGACAGGTAAAACATTCAGCGGACAACTTTTAGCAAAAGAACTTGGAGCGGAATATACAAAGGTTCAATTTGCAGATGTTTCGTCGCCTTATATAGGCCAAACATCAGTAGAAATTCAAAATGTATTTAAACAGCTTCATGAAACAGCTACAAAAAATCCTGAGAAAAAGTATGTTGTCTCGTTTGATGAAATAGATGCTCTTCTTGTTCCCAGAGAAAAATGCGGTGCAAACAATTTACATCTTGCTGAAAACAGAACAGCTTTCTTAAACGGTCTGGATTTAATCAAAGACTGCGAGAACTTAAAAATTATAGGTACTACAAACGTTAACCCATCTACCGGTAACCTTGATAAAGCATCTTTAAGCAGGTTTAAAAATATGATTGAAATTGACCTTCCGAACACTACGGAATTACAAGCTGCTCTAAAATTCCAGCTTAAAAATTTAAAAGCCATAGAAAAATATAATTTCTTTGAAAATAATAAAAAAGAAATTGAAGATTTTGTTAAAGATTTGCAAAAAAGAAAATATTCTCAAAGAGATGTTGAAGATATTGCCAAAAAAGCTGTTGACGATTTTGGCATTAAAATAAATGACAGCACAAACGTAACCGATGAGAAATTTGATATCAAATATCTGCGCAAAGCCGTTGAAAATAAGGGCCTTACAACAGGAGCTATTAGTGATGAAGTTGTTCCTGCATGGGCCAAAATTCCAGAACCTACCCAAAAAATTCCGGCAACTGTCAAACTATTACAAAAGGGAGCAGGTTTTTGGAATAGTATTAAAGAACTTTTTAGTCGCAATAATAAATAATTTTTATATACGATTTTAAAACTTTGTTACAAAGAGGCAATTTTTTGAAACAAAATAACTTTATATATATGTAAGGATTAAGTAAGATAAAAATTTTAAACGGAGGTCACAAACCAAATAAAAAGTACAAAAGCATTTTAAGCTTGCGGAAATTTAAAAACAGATTTTCTTTTTATACTCTCTCTTAATATCCTCGTGTTTATTTAATGTTTGCCATTTTCTTTGGCAAACTTTTCTTTTTTATGCATAAATCACACAATAGAAAACTGACGATTTATTAAACGACGTCTGTTAGTTTTAAAATCCTGCTCGCTGACAAAAAGGTTAGCATGCTTATCAACATTCATTACATTAAAAAGCACAAATATCTCTGATGAAATATTAAAAATATTAATCGGCGTTATCTTTAACAATTCTTCAATAAACTCAATCGTACAATCTTGCACAAAACTTAAATCGAGCCCTACACAAAACCCTTGATAAGCTTTGATTTCTGCATATAATCTCCGGCACTCGCGAGAATCCAATCTGGGAGAAAGCGGGGTTAGTATACAAAATTTTTCAAATAATCTAATCTCCATATTTTTATTGTATAGTTTGACACAATAAAAAAGAATTATAAGAAATTATGAAAAACCTATAACTTTAGGTTGATTCGATGAAAATAGTCTGTTCTCTATCAGGCCCAACACTGATTATCCCAATAGGCGCACCTATTAAATCTTCCACTTTAGCAATATATTTCTTTGCATTTTCCGGTAAATCTTCATATTTCCTAATACTGCTTAAAGATGTTTTCCAACCCGGCATGGTTTCATATATTGGCTCTAAATATTTATGGATAAATACATCTGTTGGATAAGATGTATAAACTCTATCATTTCTGCAATCTTTATATGCAGTACAAATTTTAATCTCATCAAATGTATCAAAAACATCAATTTTAGTTAACGCAACCTTGGTGATCCCGCCAACCAGTACAGCGTATTTCATAATCACAGAGTCAAACCAGCCGCATCTTCTCGGACGACCTGTTGTAACACCAAACTCGCGCCCAATCTTTTGTATCTTTTCCCCTGTTTCATCTGTTAACTCACTTACAAATGGACCTTCACCAACTCTTGTAACATAAGCTTTAGAAACACCAACAACTTCATTAATCATATAAGGGCCATAGCCACTGCCTACAGCAGCACCACCACCAATCGGACTTGAGGAGGTTACAAAAGGATATGTTCCGTAATCCACATCTAGCATTACTCCTTGTGCTCCTTCAAACAAGATTGTTCTGTCTTTGTATCTGTTCAATAAATCCTGCCAGTCAAAACAAACATATGGTTTGAACAACTCTGCATATTTTTCACACAGAGATATAATACATTCTTTTGTATATTCTTCCAAACCATATACATTTTTTAAAACTTTGTTTTTTAATGGCAAAATCATATCGAGCTTTTCGCTCAAAGCCTCATAAGAATACAAATCCTGAATTTTCAACCCTATACGGGCATATTTATCCGAATAAGTCGGCCCTATACCTTTTTTAGTTGTGCCGATCTTGCCTTTTCCGGCATGGCTTTCCGTATAACCGTCAATCTCTATATGATACGGCATTGTAATAGAAGCCAGAGGAGATATCTTAAGATTCTTAAAATTTACTCCCTCTGCTTTTAATTCATTTAACTCTTTTTCAAAAGACTCAGGATGAATGACTGTTCCTGCACCAATAAAACAAATCGTTTTGTCATACAAAATTCCGGAAGGTATCATATGAAATTTATAAGTTTTACCATCTGCAACAACAGTATGCCCAGCATTACACCCACCTTGGTATCTAATAATCATATCTGCATTTTGTGCAAGCAAATCTGTTATTTTTGCCTTACCTTCGTCACCCCATTGCGCGCCTATAACAACTGTATTTTTCATGTTCCTCCCCTATTAAAATTATAAAAGCCGGAAATTCCGGCTTTATTGTTGAGCTTGTTTTGCTGCCCTTTGTTTTGCCTGAACATCTAGCATTGAATTATGTGCCATCATGTATACTGAACATATTTTATAATTCTTTAAATACCACGCACAGTTTTCCTGCATACATACAATTTCAACTTGAGAACCTACACTCATAAGAGGGCATAAAGGTATTGATTTTTCTTGATCACGAGGTGCCATCTATTATCTCCTATCTTCTTATTTTGTCATTTTTAATAAATTACAGTTTTCACTGCGTTTCTTTTCTTGATCTTTATAAATCCTTGTTCTATTAATCACTTCATCAAAATCAATTTCATGTGCATTAAAATCAGGTCCATCAACACAGGCAAACTTGACTTCTCCACCAACAGTTAGTCTGCATGCGCCACACATGCCGGTTCCATCAACCATAATCGGATTCATACTTGCTTCAGTATAAATTCCTCTATCACGGGTCATATCCGCTACAGCTTTCATCATTGGCATTGGACCAACCGCTATAGCATAATCAACTTTCTCCTGACTGATTATTCTCTCTAGAACTCCGGTTACAAAACCTTTCTCGCCTAAACTGCCATCATCTGTTGTAATAAATAATTCAGAGCAAGCATCTTTCATTTTATCCTGCCAGAAAATTAAATCCTTTGTCCGCGCTCCCATAATCATATAAACTTTGTTACCTGCTTCCTTAAAAGCTTTTGCTATTAAATAGCAGGGAGCTGCACCATAACCGCCGGCAAGGCATACAACGGTGCCATATTTTTTTATATGAGTAGGTTGACCAAGAGGCCCGACAATATCAACCAGTTCATCGCCAACATTGAGCTCTGCTAATTTTTTTGTAGAATATCCAACTGCCATAAATACAAGCGTAAGAGCTCCCGTTTCTTTATTTATATCAGCAATTGTTAATGGTACACGCTCTCCATTTTCTTCCGCTCTAAATATAATGAATTGCCCTGCTTTTGCATTTTTTACAACATAAGGAGCTTCAACAGTAATTTCATACTGATTAGTACAAAGCTCTCTTTTTGATAATATTTTATAACCCATATATTTAAAGCTCCAAATTTATAAAAACATATTACCACAAATATGTTATACACTCAATATGTAAATTTAATTATCTGCAAAACAAGCTTATCAAAAATAGAATTTTTACAGTAATAAAACTTAAAAATGATTTTCAAGATAGTTTTTTTCTGCTAAAATGTAATCTGAGGGCTTATGTTATGAAAATAAAAAAAATTTATATATCACTTTTGGCAGTACTTGTTTCTTTATCTGCAATTAAAGTTAATGCAAAAATGACTAAAGAAGCGCATGCCTTGTATCAGCAAGCCTGCAATTATGAATATAAAAGTGATTATAATACTGCTATCAATATAATTCAAAAAGCAATTGCAATTAATGGTGATGATGCAATGCTTTATACCAAAATCGCAGGATTATATTCTGATATAGGTGATTATGAAGAAGCTCTTGGGGCCTACAAAAAAGCTATAAAACTACGTCCGAATGATGCTTTTATTTACATAAGTATAGGCAATATCTTACAAACTCTGGGGGATTATGAAAACGCATACAATGCTTTTATGCAAGCTCATCAGATTTATCCCGAATATAAATACAATTACCTGAACCTTGCAAATATTGAATACTTCCGCAAGAATTACAAAAACGCAATCGAAAACTATAATACATTTTTAAGTGCTTATCCTGAACATCAGGAAGCCAGTGAAAATCTAGCTAACGTATATTATGCTTCAAACCAGCCGGATAAAGCTTGTGACATATTTGCTAATGTTTATAAAAAATACCCGACAGCATTCAAAGATTATACAAATTATGGCATGGCATTATTTGATACTAAACAATATCAGGCTGCTGCTGAAATTCTAGAAAAAGCCATGCAAAATGAACCTGAAAATGAAGCCGTTTTGGCAAAATTAGCTCTGTCATATCAAAATATTGACGAAAACGATAAAGCACTTGCTGTATATAAAAAAGTTTTTGAACTTAATCCAAAACTTGTAGCACTAAAGTTTGATTATGCAAATCTTCTGGGAAATATGGATAAAAATGAAGAAGCTATAGAACAATACAAAGAATATTTAACAGCATATCCTGATGATGCGAATGCGTATAGAAATTTAGGATTAGTATACAAAAAACTTAATAATAACGATCTGGCATTATTTAACTTTGAAAAATCGTATTCAAAAGATTCTTCAAATGTTGAAACAAAAAAAGAACTTGCTCTTTGTTATCACAAAAAACAAGATTATACGAACGCCCTCAAATATTATGATTTCGTTCTTAAAACAGAACCAGACAACTATGAATTGCTTGCCAATAAAGCATTAACACTACATGCAATGGACAATTATGTTGCCGCAATAGAAATTTACAAAGAATTACTTGACAAACAACCTAATGACAGACTAAAACAAAACCTTGCAGCAGCTTCTATTACATACGGCTATGATTTGTATGAAAAACAGGATTATGGACAGGCAATATTATATTTTGAAGATGCAATAGAATTAAACAACAAAGAAGCTTCTGCGTATTTTGGTTATGCACAGGCAAATGAAAAAATGGGATGCATAGAGACTGCTCTCGTTAATTATGAAAAAGCTGTTTCATTAGCACCTTCAAATATTGAATATAATACTGCGTTAAAAGAATTTAAAACAAGAAATAAAAATTTATTGGAAAAAGCTTCTCTTGAAACAGAGCCAGATGTTATAACTCCAGTTATCACAAACCCTGAACAACCGGAACAAGAACAAGTTCTTTCTTATGATGAATTAATTAAAAATGGTGATACTGCATATAAAGAACAAAAATATACTGTTGCAATTGATTATTATACAAAAGCAGTTATTTTTAAGCCGGATGATAAAGTAACAATGCTTAAAATAGCCAACACATACAAACTTTTGGGAAATAATGCTAAGGCAATAAGTTTTTATGATAAACTTTTAACACTGGAGCCTAATAATACTGATGCTATCTTTAACAAAGGTCTTGTACTTGCAAGCCAAAAAAATTATGATGATGCAATAAAAAGTTTTGAAAGCGTTATACAACTTTCTCCGGAATATCCATATGCTTATTATTCTTTAGGAATGGCATATGAACAAAAAGAAGATATTGATAAAGCATTAGAATATTATTATCTTTATGCCGGTATAGAAAAAGATGAAAAAATGTTAAATGTTGTAAACCAAAAAATTAAACAATTGGAAAAATAATGAAATTTTTCAAATATTTAATATTAATAACATTACTAATATTTTTCACCTGTGCCTTTACTTTTAAAAAAGGTCTTATCTTATTTAATGTTCAACCAATAACGGCTGAAAATGCTCTTTATAATCAAAAGACTTTTAATGCCGGTCAGCGGGTATATTACCTTTTTATTGCTCCTAAAAAAATGAAAAATGAATTTATACGTGTTCAAGTCTTTAAAATGACAGATAAAGCTCCCTGGGGAGGAAATGAAGTTGTTAGAACAAAAGATTACCGTCTTATGAAAGATGAAAGATATTATCATACAAATTATTTTACTCTGTATGAATCAGGACGTTACGTCATGCAAATATTCGCTCATGACGATTTTCAGCATCCGCTCGCACTAAATGATTTTTATATACATTAAAAAAATAAGCTTATAGTCCTATAGACATATTTATTAAAATATTATACAAAGATTATATAACTTAGTGCACAAAGTTAGAGGATTATGAAAAAGAAATAGGAGCAGAAAATGAAACGATTAACGGCAAGAGAAACGGAAGTTATGAATCTTGTAGCATCCGGGCTTAATAATCATGAAATATCCGAAAAACTTTGTATATCAAACCATACAACCAAAGCTCATGTATCAAATATTTATAAAAAACTTGGAATTAACAATAGAGTATTGGCAGCAAAACAGAGTCTGGAAAATGCATTGAATAAAGAAGATTAAAATTTAAGAGGTGTGTCATAAGATACGCCTCTTTTAATTTGTTTAAACACTTTTCAATTTTTTTATTTTATAAAGATAAATATATTATTCGGCCACAATTATTAAAAGAATTACTTTTAGAGTATAATATTTTTAATGAAATATGCATTGGTTTTAGTAAATATAAAGGGACTCGGGGTAAAAACATTCAGCTATCTTATTCCTGATGAAATGCGCGATATTATACAAATCGGGCAGGCTGTTCTTGTGCCGTTCGGCCGACAGGGGCTTATTAATGCGTTTGTTGTCGGGTTTTCGGATTATCTTCCGGGAGAATTTAAGGCTAAAAAAATAAACAGAATACTGGATGAAACCCCTCTTTTTTCGCTCAAATACCTGAAACTTTTAGAGTGGGTGGCTAATTACTACTGCACAGATTTTGTAACCGTTTTAAACGCTGCACTTCCTATGAAATTAATAGAAAAAAATGCAAAAGTCGAACTTGCAGTATCTTTAATAAAGGAAGAGGGAGAAGGTTTAACAAAAAGGCAGAAAGAAATTCTTACAATTTTGAAAGAGCGCGGGAAATGTTCTCTTATCGAGTTCGAAGAAATTGCCAAAACTACAAGAGCAACAATGAAAAAGCTTGCAGAAAGCGGGTTTGTCAAAATCGAAGAAGAGTATATTTACAGAAACCCTCTGTATATTTTTAAAGACATCCAAACAGAGCCTTTATATGAGCTTGAAGGAGAGCAGATTACGGCTTATGAAGGGATTAAAGCTAAATTAAAATCACAGAAGCCTATTCTTCTGCATGGCGTAACAGCTTCCGGAAAAACAGAAGTTTATTTCAAACTAATCAAAGATGTAATAGATTCAGGACGCAATGTACTGTTTCTGGCACCGGAAATAGCTCTGGCATCGCAGTTAACCAAACGCTTAGCACGCAAATTTGGGATTAAGGATGTTGCAATCTGGCATAGCAGTATTTCGGATGGTGAAAAATATGATGTCTGGCAGAGACTTTATAAAGATGAAATAAAAATTCTGGCAGGCGCGCGCTCTGCAGTTTTTGCACCTTTGCAGAATATTGGTTTAATTATAATAGATGAAGAGCATGAAGGGGCTTACAAACAAACTAACCCGGCGCCTCGCTACGATGCGCGCGTCGTAGCGAGGCGCCTTGCGCAATTTCATCAAGCACCCTTGCTTTTAGGTTCGGCAACTCCGGATGTTTCAACCTACTATTACGCAACAAATAACAATAATCTTTTTGAGATGAAAAAAAGGTTTAACAATTCTCCGCTTGCCATCCCGCAGGTAATAAATATGCAGGAATACGGAAAAGCAGCTTATAGGGGAATTATATCAAAACCTTTGCAGACAGAGATTACAGAAACGCTTGAGCGCAAGCAGCAGGTTATATTACTAATGAACAGGCGCGGGTATTCAACATATACCCAGTGCAAAGCCTGCGGAACGGTTATCGAGTGTCCGGACTGCTCTATTCCAATGATTTGGCATGCAAGTATAAAAAAACTCAAATGCCACTACTGTAACCGCGAAATGAGTTTCCCTGACTATTGTCCTGCCTGCGGAAGCGATGCGCTTTCAACCTCCGGAGTCGGGACGCAGAAGATTGAAGTTTTAATCAAAGAATTGTACCCCGAAGCCCGCATAGAGAGAATAGACAGCGATATTTTAACCCGGAAAAACGCTCACATAGAGCTTTTAAACAAATTCCAAAAAGGTGAAATTGATATTCTTGTAGGAACACAAATGATTGCAAAAGGTCTGGACAATCCGAATGTTACGTTAGTCGGAGTCTTGAGTGCAGATTCGGGTTTTAATGTTCCGGATTTCAGAGC
>CALUVK010000021.1 GCA_944324205.1 Candidatus Gastranaerophilales bacterium
TACTTACAGGCCGGTTGTATTAACCTATTTACTGATTCACTTATTCACTACTCACCACTCACTAACTACAACAACTGAAGCGCAATACTCGGCGTCTGATTAGCCGTCGCAAGCAATGTAGCGGAAGCCTGCTGCAAAATCTGATTACGAATATAAGCACTGGATTCTTCTGCAATATCCGCATCTCTGATTGTCGAGCGGGTTGATGTCAAGTTCTCTATACTTACGGATATGGATTCTAATGCCGATTCAAGACGACTGTATGCTGTACCGAAATCCGTCTGTTTCGAATTTATCATTGAAAGAGCTTCATCAATCCTTGCAAGAGAATTTCGTGCAGCAGACGAGGACGAAACATTAACCGATAGACTGTAGCCCAGGTTTAAATTCAAAGATATCTGCGAGCTTAAAGAAGAATCGATTCCCACCTGAAACTTTATCTCGCCCGGAGGGGTCATAATAGTTGTCAAAACAGAGCCGTCATCGACATAACTTTCTGCAAAAGGAGACAATCCTTCGTTTACATAACCGTAATAGGAAATATTACTAAATCTAGCAGAAGGATTTGTTGTATACACTACTGCTGCTACACGGGTATTTGTCTTTGCACTGACTTTTGCTCTTGTATAACAATTTGATACTTCAAGAGGAGAGCTTAATGCACCTATTAAACCTCCGACATCGCTTACTGTTCCATACACAGAACCTAATGCATAACTATTTCTCACAGTTCCGCTATATATTTGTCCGACTAAACCACCGACTCTTTGTCCGCCGGTTGCATCCACATTTGCATAGCTATCCTCTAGTACCGCACTTATACTTACCTGACCTACCAATCCGCCAACGCTGGTAGAACCATATACTGTACCATTTGAAACATAGCAGTTGGAGACACGACCGTTTAACATGCCAACAAGACCTCCAGTATAATATCCGCCTTTGATATTAACATTTTCAAGACCAACATTCAGAACTTTAGCCCCGCCGTATACCTGCTTAAATAATCCGCCGCTGCTTGAACTATCATCCCTGGTAAAATTTCTTATTACATAACCATTTCCGTTAAATTCACCCAAAAACCCGTTTTGAACATCTTTTCCAATAGGTGTAAAATTATATCCTTCAAGGTCAATATCGTTCATTAGAATATATTTACCGCTCAAATTATTGTTTATTGCCTGAAGTTCATCTGCTGTTTTTATAACCGTATACCCTTGAGCAATAGCTTCTTCTTCGCTGAGCGGAGTTATATCTTTTACAAAACCTACAGTATCATCTTCATTAAGAAGATTTACCCCATTGTATTCTGTATTTGATACAATTCTTGCACATTCAGCAAGACGGGCATTTATTTCCTGCTGAATTGCATTAAGAGAGGTTTGACCATAAGTTCCATTTGCAGCCTGTTCTGTCAAGTCGCGAATTCTCGATATATGATCTGACATCAAACTCAGACTATCCATGGCTGTTGTCAGCATATCAAGACCATAGGCCGTATTATCCTGTGCTACCATATAGGATGAAAGCTGAGTTGAAAGGGAAGTTGAGATTGAAAAATTTGCAGCATTATCTTTTGCATGGTTTATTTTAAACCCGCTTGTCATACGCTCGATGGCTTGATTTAGGCCAAGAGTGGAAGCTTGGAGGTTTGATTGAACGATTAGCGATGAGAGGTTGGTGTTAATTTTTAGCATGCCAGGCTCCAGGAGAGTTTAGGAGTTGAGAGGTTTAGAAGTTTAGAAGAAGTTAAAGATATTTTGTCACGGAAAAGCTCGTAAGAACAGACGTTTAGCATTACCCCCCCCCCCGTAAATACGGCTACTAGCGGGTTTGAGGCGCAGGGTATAGATACACATTAATAACTGCTCTGCTAACTTCTTTGACATACAATCATATCCTTGATTATTATACTTTATTAATGCCACATTTCCAAAAAACAGTAACACATTTTAGATTGTTTTTTTACAAAAATTTACAATCTAGCTGTAAAAATAAATTTTTTAAATTAATATTACAAAATGTAAACATTCTAAACGCTTTATTTTCGGTATTTAGTATAACTTTTCTCCAACTAAAGTATAAAATTTGTAAAAATTATTAAAGTTTTTAAAAATTATGCCGTTATATAAAACATAAGAAGAGTAATATGTAGGAAGGAATATTATGACAGATAAAGAAGAAACTGGTGCATCACTATTCAGCCGTTCAATTGACTTGATGGAAGATGATCCGCTTGAAGAAATTTTTGCACTCAATCTGGGTGACTTTATATCTGAATATTTGATTTCTGAAGATTTAGCAAATAAAATCGGCAAGGATGTCAAGGATAAGACAACAAAACTTAAATCACAATTAAAAGAATTGATTTCTATTTATTCATTAAATAATACTCTTTGTGTTTTAGGGTTTAATTCACAAGACGAGTATGTTGTATATAATTCTATTGCAAAAACTCTTACGCAAATTCTTGATGTAGATGCTTGTCATATATATCTTACGCCCGAATTTACAACAGGCCTGAATCTTGAAAATAAACTTCTTGGTCTTGTTGGCTCATCTATTGATTTTGATGAAGATATTTATGCCAAAAAATTAGGCTATTCTGCAGATGACAAGTCTATTGTAGTCCAAGCTTTTAATGAATTAGAGAAAATACAGGTAAAAGATGTTTCTAAAATAGATAATTTTATACCTAAATATGAACTCAAAGAATATGATGTAAAATCTTTAGCAGTTGTACCTATGCATAATAATGCTTATATTGTAGGTGTTATTGTTATTGAAAATTACAGAGAAAAAACCATAAGAAAGCCTTATATAGCTTTACTGGAAACTATTGGCAGATTATTTGGCACATCATTACATCTCCAAAAAGCCATTGAAGAAACCGAAGAATTGATTAATGAAGATACAATTTTTGCAGAAGAACTCCAGCACAAAAGGGCTGAATTAACAGCTCTCATAGGTGACTTAGGAGTTCAGCAGCAAGCTTTTGTTGAAAAATTAGCCAAAGCTGTTGATGAAAAAGGACAATATAAAGTTGCCCACTCACAAAATACCGCAGACCTTTCCAAAAAACTCTGCAAACAACTTGGACTTAATGAAAAAACGACAGATCTGGTATACTATGCAGGATTATTACAAAATATCGGCAAGATTACACTGCCAGAATCATTATTTACAAATAAAGGAAAGCTCTCCAAAGAAGAGTGGGAAAAGCTCCAAAACCACCCGAATGTAGGTGTTAACCTGTTAATGAATATAAATTTTCTATCAGAAGTTATTCCTTATATCCATTATCACAAAGAACGCTGGGACGGCGGCGGTGAGCCAGAAGGTTTAAAGGGCAATTCCATTCCGTTTGGTTCAAGAATTATAGCTGTAGCTGATGCATATACAGCCATGACTTCTGATCGTTCATACAGAAATGCTATGGATAAAGATAAAGCACTCGCTATTATCAAGGAAGAAGCCGGAGTAAAATGGGATCCGGTAGTAGTTAACGCCCTGTTTGAAATAGTAAATAAATAAATTTACAATAAATATTTATTACTATTCAATATCCTTATCTTGCAGTCGAATTCTTGTATCAGAATAATACTCGTTATTAAGTTTATCAGCATTCTCTGCACGTATAATTTTATCGGACAATTGCTCATTGGGACTGATTTCAGCTGCGAAATGAAGATACTTTAAAGCTGATTTGGTATCACCGAGTTTTAAACATGTATCTCCCATTTTATAAAGTGTGTCATAATGCCTTGTATACCCTTTACGATACGCTATGCGGTACATTTTTAGAGCTCTCTTGTACATTTCACGTTTATAATAAAATTCTCCAAGTCTAAAAAATGGCTCCGGCTTACTTTTATCAACACCTATTGCATCAAAAAAACATCCTTTTGCATATCGGTCTTTGCCAATTATATCGTATAATATACCGAGCTTTATTTTGTATTCTATATTTGCCGGATTTTTATGTGCAAGCATGTGGTATAAATTAAGTGCAGCTGTCATGTCATCATTTAAAGTTTCATTTTTCAATGCCAGATGATAATAAAACCCCGCTTTTTCTTCCAGTTCTGCTTCATTTAATTTTGAATAATCAACCGGTATCTGATACTCCAGACCGCCCTTCAGTGCCGGATATGCCGGTACAGTCATAAATAAAATCAAAAATGTAAATAAAAATTTAATCAATCGGCGCATATTATTTAACTTAATATTACATAATAATATCTATTATATCAGAAAGTTTTCTAGTAAAATATTTTTAAGAGGGTGCATGCACGGATGAAAGAACTAATTTGTTTATCAGTATTCATAGCATTATCAACACTGTTTGCAATATTAATGGTACTTGCAGGGTTCTTATGCCAGTACAAAAAGAAAAATAAAGTCAAAAATTCAACTTATGAATGCGGCATTGAACCGATATCTGATGCAAGAATCGAATTTGATGTCAGGTATTTTAACTATGCAGTTATGTTTTTAATTTTTGACATTGAAACGATTTTTCTTTATCCGTTTGCTGTATATATAGATATTCTAGGGTTATTTGCCGTAATTGAAGCTTTTATATTTGTAATATTACTTTTATTAGGACTCTTCTTTGCAATAGAAAAGAAAATGTTGAGGTGGCTGTAGTGAATAATATAATCGTAACTTCAATAGATTACATCTTAAATTGGAGCAGAGCAAATTCCCTCTGGCCGCTTACATTTGCCACATCCTGCTGCGGAATTGAAATGATGCAAACAGTAGCTTCGGATAACGATATTGCAAGATTCGGTTCGGAAGTTTTTAGAGGCTCTCCTAGACAAGCTGATTTACTAATTTGCGCGGGTACAATTACACACAAAATGGCACCGGTTCTTTTAAGATTATATGAACAAATGCCTGAGCCTAAATATGTGATTGCAATGGGTGCATGTACATGCGGAGGCGGAATGTTTGCAGATAGTTCCTATTCAGTAATAAAAGGAATTGATAAAATTATTCCGGTAGACATTTATCTCCCGATGTGTCCGCCTAAACCGGAAGCTTTGTTAGACGCAATAAGAAAATTGCAAAAGAAAATAAAAAAAGAATCAATTTTAACGAGAAAAGAGTTTGTAAATTCACATACTTCCAATCTTGAAGAAACTGATGGAATATTGGAAGTCAAAGGAGGTTTGATATGAACTGGCATGAATTTCAAAGAATTTTTAATGATTGTAACCTAGAGGGGGACAAAATTATTATCAAATCAAAACTACATGAGGTAATAAGTTTTGTTACCGCAAATTACACATATAATTTATTAAAAGAAATTATAGCCAATGATAAAGGAGATGGAAAAACAGAACTTATTTATCATCTTTATTCAGTCGATGATGATGAAGATTTGTTTATTTCTATCACGGTAGAAGGCGAAACGGAAAGTGTTACTGATATTTTTAAATCTGCAATTGCCGACGAAAACGAAATATATGATTTGTTTGGAGTAAAATTTACCGGCAATGAAAATTTAAAAAGACTTTACATGCCTCAAGACTGGAAGGGTTTTCCGTTGAGGAAAGATTATGTTCAAGATGATACGAGGTTAGCGTGGAATGACGATAACGAAGCTTAAACTTAATCTCGGGCCTCAGCACCCTTCTACTCACGGGGTTCTGAGGCTTATACTCGAACTCGACGGAGAAAAAATTCTCTCCTGCGAGCCGGATGTCGGCTACCTGCATCGGGGCATGGAAAAAATGGCGGAACAAATGAGCTATATCCAATATCTTCCGACTGTCGACAGGATTGATTATCTTGCAGGATGTTTTTATTCGGAACTTTTATGCAGAATTGTTGAACAGGCACTTAATGTTGAGCTTCCCGATAAAGTAAGAGCAATAAGGGTCATGCTTTTAGAGCTAAACAGAATTGCTTCCCACCTTCTCTGGACAGGGTCATTTCTTATGGATTTAGGCGCAACATCTCCGTTCTTTTATACGTTTAGAGAACGGGAGATGATATTGAAATATTTTGAAAAACTTACCGGTCAGAGAATGATGTATAACTATTTTGTTTTTGGCGGACTCCGAAAAGATATTGACTATCTCGAAGATGTTCAGGAAATTATTAATATTTTGCCAAAAAAAATAGATGATTACGAAAAAATTATTACTGATAATCCGATTTTTTTAAAGCGTACGGAAGGAAAAGGTATTCTTGATAAAGAAACCGCGCTTAATTATGCAATAACGGGGGTAAACCTTAGAGCAAGCGGGGTGGATTTAGATTTCAGAAACGGAGATTATTTATATAAAGGTTTTGATTTTAGAACAATTGTTCTTGAAGAAAAAGATTCTTGGGCAAGGTATAAAGCAAGAATTATGGAAATGCGAGAATCTTGCAATATTATTCACCAAGCGCTTGAATATTTAAAAACAGCACCCACGCTTGAACAAAGATTAATTAATCCGCTTAATTTAAAACTTCCTGAAGGTGACTATTCTGCCCAAATCGAAGCACCAAGAGGACTTGCAAGCTGCTTTATTCGTTCTGACGGCGGTGATAAGCCATACAGACTCAAGTGGAGAACAGGTTCTTATTATTCCGTAAACCTTTTGAGAAAACTTCTTGTCGGAGAATACCTAAACGATGCAATTGCTATTGCCGGTTCGCTTGACTTCATTTTACCGGAGGTTGATAAGTAGTGAATTATCTTTATTTTTTATACATTGAATTTCTTACAAAACATAATATTCCGAAACTTTTTGGCGATATTACGTTTTATATTATTCCTTTTTGTATAATTGCTGCGGCACTTATCGTTGCCGTACTTGTCCTTGTATTGGCTGAAAGAAAACTTTTAGGATTTTTTACTCAAAGAAAAGGCCCGAACAGAGTCGGAATATGGGGTGTTTTACAAACCTTGGCAGATGCGTTTAAACTTTTATGCAAAGAAAATATCACTCCGACTCATGCGGACAGATTTCTTTTTAATCTCGCACCGATTATTTTGTTTATACCTGTTATGACTGTTTTAGGTATAATCCCATACAGCTCGGAATTCACATTTGTTAATACAAGTACCAATGTCATTTTATACTTGATTCTTGCAGCATTTCCCGTATTAAGTATATTTTTGGCAGGATGGGCAAGCAATAACAAGTATTCTCTTTTAGGTGCAATGAGAAGTATATCTCAGGTTTTAAGTTATGAACTTCCGATTGCATTTGTTATATTATCAGTAGCAGTTTTATCATCCTCGCTTAACCTAACGGGAATTACACTTGCGCAGTTCTCAAAATGGGGGCTTGCCGGATGGTTTGTTTTTCCGTGCATTATAGGATTTATTATAATGTTTATATGTATTCTTGCAGAACTCAATCGTTGTCCGTTTGATTTACCGGAGGCAGAAAGTGAACTTATCTGCGGATATAATACCGAATATTCCGGCATGAGATTTGCCTTATTCTACCTTGGTGAATATGCGATGATGTTTGCAAATTCCATGTTTATTGCGATTCTGTTTTTAGGAGGATATCTATCGCCATTCGGGAAATATTTGTTTAATTCTTCATTCTTAATCTATTTTGAGCAGGCATTCTGGTTATTTTTAAAGGCCGGATTCATAATTTTTGTTATGATTTGGATAAGAGCAACGCTGCCAAGGCTTGCAGCATTTGATTTGTTAAAATTTTCCTGGTCAGTATTACTGCCGCTTTCAATCATTAACCTCTTTATTGCGGTTATCCTAAAGATGGGAGGTATTGTATGATAAATGCAATAAAATCCTTGTGGGAAGGTCATTGGACTGTTTTCAAACATTTGTTCAGAAAAGCGGTAACTTTGGAATATCCTGAAAAAAAGCGGGAACCGAACGAAGCTTTCAGAGGGAAATTAACCGTAAACGGATGCATAGGGTGCGGGGTTTGTAAAAGAGTCTGTCCTTCAGGAGCTATTGAGTATCAAAAAGATGATGAGGGTAAAGTTCGTTCATACAGTTTCGACTTAAAAAAATGTATTTTCTGCGGTAATTGTGCTTATTACTGTCCTAAAGGTGCAATTAAGATGACAAAAAATTACGAACTTGCTACAGAAGATAAAAATAGTTTATGCTTAAACTACAAAGGAGGGGCTGATGATTGATAATCCCGTAATATTCTACACTGCGTCTGTTATGATTATTGCGTTTGCACTTACGGCTCTTTTTGCAAGGAATGTAATATATTCCCTGCTTGCCGCAGTTTGTGTATTTTTTCTCGGCGGATTATTCTTTTATATTCTGGGCTCGGAATACAATGCAATTATTCAAGCCGCAATATACGGACTTGCAGTACCGGTAATTCTTGGAGTTTCAATAATGTTCAGAGGGAATTTTCCGGCTAAAAAAGAGACAAAGAAAAGAAAGCTTACTGTTCCTTATGTCTTTTTAATGAGTGCGGGAATTTTTATTCTGGCATTTATTTATCTTGTTATGATGTCACTTGTCATCCTGCCTGATACATTCAACTTTGTAGAAGTACAACAGATAAACGCTTATGATAACATGCTTGCTTTTGCAAAGGGGCTGTTCGTTAATTATGTATGGGCGTTTGAACTTGTTTCATTATTACTGACAATTGTAATTGCGGGACTTTCTATGTTCAGAAAGAGAGGTGCATAGATGGCTGTCACTGTTTACAGTTATTTATTTATCGGACTTATTCTGTTTTTAATAGGGCTTGCGGGGTCGGTTCTGGTTAAAAATGTTATCAAAGTTTTAATCTCAATAGAATTTATGCTGCTTGGAGTTAATATAAATTTCGTAACCTTTGCGGTTTTTTGTGACAATATAAGCCTTGACGGCTGTATTCTGGCCCTGTTTTATACGGGACTGGGTGCCGTAGAACTCGCGGTTGCACTGTATATTTTCTATCTTATGTTCAAGAAAAAGGGCGATGATAATATTGAAAGATACGGAGAGTTATAAAAAGAAGTTGTTGGATTTCAACCAACATATGAACTCTTCAAAATTAAAAAGGATAATCAATGCAAAACTTAATAACAAATAACATATATCTAATATTACTTCTTCCGCTATGGATATTTTTAATAATCATGGGGGGGAGGTTTTTTGCAGTTTATGTGCATAAAAGAATAATATACGCTCTGACACTTCTATCCTCTTTTCTTGGCGGTCTTCTTACATTTGTAAGTCTTATTAAGTTTGAAGCACCTCTTGAACAGACGTTTTCTTTTATAAAAATCAATGATTTTACTATCTCAGCCGGATTGTATATTGATAAACTCTCTCTGATAATGGCGCTAGTTCTTTTCATTGTGAGTTTCTTTGTGCAAGTTTTTTCCGTACCGTATATGAAAAACAAGGACAAAAACTATAGATTTTATGCATATCTGAATATGTTTAACTTTACAATGGCCGGCCTTCTTTTCAGCCCGAATATGTTCCAAATGTATGCTTTTTGGGAACTTGTCGGAGTAATCTCATATCTGCTTATCGGCTTTGAATATAGAAAAGAAGAAAAATCCGAAGCCTCAAGGCGTGTGTTTTTAATGAACAGGATAGGAGATACCGCCCTTATTGCCGGAATAATCGCAGTTTCTTATTTTATGTATAATTACTCAGGAAATCCCGCTTTTACAGAACTCGCAATTGAAGATATGAATGTAATACCGGCATTTTTGTACGCGTACACGCCTACGGTTGTATTCTTAATGATTTCAATACTGTTCATAATCGGAGCTATGGTAAAATCCGCCCAATTTCCTTTTTATACCTGGCTGCAGGATGCAATGGAAGCAGAACTTCCCGTAAGTGCACTTTTACATTCCGCTACGATGGTAGCTTTAGGGGTTTACTTGCTCATAAGGCTAATGCCGTTTTTTGTATTTGAAAAACATCTGCTTATAATCATTATGATAGCAGGTGTTGTGACCGCTATAATTTGTTCGGCTTTGGCTTC
This sequence comes from Candidatus Gastranaerophilales bacterium, assembly GCA_944324205.1. Taxonomy (GTDB): domain Bacteria; phylum Cyanobacteriota; class Vampirovibrionia; order Gastranaerophilales; family Gastranaerophilaceae; genus CAG-196. The sequence continues at coordinate 9,945 of CALUVK010000021.1, forward strand.
TGCAGAGACTCACCCCAAAAAAGTCCTTGCATATTCTACTTCCGCAAACTTAGGACTTATGTTCTGGGCACTGGGTGCCGGAAACATAAAGGCTGCGATTATTTTATTTATCGCACACGCTTTTATTAAATCTCTGTTGTTTTTATCATTGGGAATTAAAAATACTTTTGCGGGATATATTACATTCCTGCTCGGAGGCTTAAGCCTTGCAGGTTTAATATTCTCGGGAATGATAGCGAAAGAAATTATGTTTGCAAAAATGACTGGAATAAGTTCGATTTTATTCTGTATTTCCGCATTTCTAACCGCATTTTATATAATCAGAATTTCAATAATTATGATAAAGGATGAAAAGCTTGAAAACAAAATTAATTTTGCCGAATTTGTACCGATTGCACTTCTGTTTTTGGTTAATATAGCTTTTTATTTTGTTATAAGAAAACATGCAGAATACAAAATTGCAGAACCTTTTTGGTGCGCACTTGCAGGATGGGGGCTTGTGTATTTTCTGCATACAAAGAATCTGCTTTTAAAATTCAAAGAAACGCCGAAATTTTTGGAGAAGTTTTATAATAAAATTATTGCCCGAATTTATGAAACCACATCTGAGATTTCCGATTTCATTGATGTTAAGATTTTATCAAATTACAAGCCTTTGATTTGGATATGTAAATTGTCAGTTCGAATTTTCGGTTTGATTGAATACAAAATTATGAATGGAGCAGTAAAACTTACCGCTTCAGTTATGAAAGGTTTTTCGAAATACGATTCCTGCCTTCAGAGCGGGAATGTACAAACTTATAATGCTTATGCATTTATAATTGTTACTGTTATAATAAGCTGTGTAATTGCGGCTTACACGTTAATATTGAGTCAATTCAGCTAGAGGGGAAATATATGGAAATATTTTTATCAATACCGTTTTTAATCTTTATGCCGCTTGCGGTTTCATTATTATTGATATCACCGCTCTTTACACGAAATGAAATCATCGTAAGGCGTTTTGCAAAAGGAGTTTTTTCATTCCATTTTCTGTATTCGGTTTTAATGCTTATATTTTTTGATAAAGCAAATCCTTATGTAAACGAAATTCACTTCTTCGGCCTCGATTGGGTGCAGACATTAGGCATAAAATTCATATTCAGAATTGATGCAGTGTCAATGATTTTAACGGTATTAACATCTTTTGTATTTCTTCTTGCTTCCGTTGCAAGCAAATTTAATATAAGAGAAAGCCACAAATTTTATTATTCAATGCTTCTGCTTTTAATGTCAGCTATTTTGGGTATATTTACATCTGCTGACATGTTTGTATTCTTCCTCTTCTGGGAACTTGAACTCATCCCTGCATATTTCCTGATTGCAGGAAGCTGGGGGCAAACGGATAATAAAAATGACGCGGCAAAAAATTCCGCCGTAAAATTCGTCTTGTTCACATTTTTAGGAAGCATGTTTATGCTGCTTGGAATACTTTTGCTTCATTATTATAATTACATTTCAAACGGAATTTTATCCGCAAGTTTTTCGGATATTATAGATTCTCCGATTCCCGCTCCTATACAAATTATGATTGCAATCTGTCTGCTTATCGGATTCGGGGTAAAACTCCCTATCATACCTCTGCACAGCTGGCTTCCTGATGCACATACAAATGCCGTAACACCGGTAAGTATGGTTTTAGCGGGAATTCTTTTAAAAACCGGAGCTTACGGAATATACAGATTTAACTATGAAACCATGTCTGAGTCTTTTCAGACGGTTGCGCCTTATCTTGCAATATTGGCTTTAATTAATATAATCTTTACCGCATTTGTAGCTTACGCTCAGACTGATATAAAAAGAATTGTAGCCTATTCAAGCATTTCAAATATGGGACTGGTGCTTTTGGGGCTTGCTGCATATAACCAAATCGGTTTTTCAGCCTCAGTATTCCATATGGTTGCGCACGCGCTTGTAACCTGCGGTTTATTTATGATTGCCGGAATTGTTTATTTAAGATGTAAAAACCGTGATATAAACACTTTATCAGGGATTGCAGCATATATGCCGCGCCTGTTTGGCTTTGCAGCAGTAATTGTATTGGCTTCAATCGGAGTTCCTATGTTTGCGCCGTTTATAAGTGAAATTTTGACTGTAATCGGAGCTATGAATTCGGATTTATCGGAAGTTTTGAAATTCTCGGCTGTATTTTCACTTCCGCTTCTTATCTTAAGTTCTTGTTATATGCTCAAATTTCTTCACAAAAGTTTCTTTGGCGAAGCAAGAGAAGATTGGGCTAAAATCAACGACATTTCCGTACATGAATTTGTTGTATTAGGAGCAGTTCTTGCCGGTTTAATACTCTTCGGACTCTATCCAAATGCAATAATAGGCATGATAGGGTGAAATTAACTTCTTATAAACCACTAAACTTATAAACTACTAAACTAACAATAAGAGGTCAAAATGCTAAACGATATATTCAACATCTTATTACCACATGTATGTCTTGCAGGATTTATCATCCTACAGCTTATTCTATCAATGGTTTTGCACCCGAAATTCTACAGATATGCAAGACTTGTTTCAGTATTGGGAATAGTATCTTCTATTGTACTTTTATCTACAGTACAGACAGAGCCGCAGTATTTTGCATTCAAAAACTCTCTTATGTCAGATAGCTACACTCTCTTATTCGATTTTATGATACTGCTTTGCGGATTTTTTGCAATACTTTTAAGCCGAAACCTTGTTAGAACAATCAAGGGAAATGCATATACTTATAATGCAATTTTTCTTACCGCACTGTTTGGCGCAATAAATATCGTATCTGCAAATGACTTCCTAACACTTTTCGTATCAGTTGAACTTCTAAGCTTTGCTACTTATTTTTTGATTGCAGCCGCAAAAGGATATTATTCAAAAGAAGCGAGTTTTAAATACCTGTTAACATCCGCTATCTCAACAGGTGTTTTTCTATTCGGTGTTTCTTATATGTACGGAATCACAAGTTCAATAAATATTTCAGATATTTATGAAATAATAACAAATCAAGAACCCTCCATAATGTATTCCATTTCATCGATTATGATAATTTTCGGACTCATTTCCAAGCTTGCGGTATTTCCGTTTGCAAACTGGATTATTGATGTATATAAAGGGACTGAAACCTCTGTTCTGGCGTTTTTATCAACAGTGCCGAAACTGGCACTGTTCGGAATTGTATGCAGATTGCTTGTATTCCCGCTCAATAACAGTCTCGAACTTACTTTTGCAGTTGCATTCATATCTCTTATTACTGCATTTTGGGCAAATACGTATGCAATAAGAGAAAAAAATGTAAAAATAATCTTTGCCTGCTCGGCATCTGCAAATTCATCTTATGCTCTTTTAACGGCTTCACTTGTTTCTGTTTACAACTTATCAGCAGTAATCTTTTATCTTATTTGCTACGTACTAATGAATATTGCAGTCTTTGCCTTCTTAAATATTTACGGTGATAAGAACCCTATGGATACAGAAAACTTCAAATGTTTATTCTTTAAAAACCGTACGCTGACTCTTGCATATGCAATTTCAGTAATAGCACTGGCCGGAATTCCGATTACATCGGGATTTATTGCAAAAATTTATTTATTCAGCGCAATTGCAAGCTCCGGACTGATTTTGATACCATTTTTACTCGCACTTCTGCTGCTTACGGTTGTTGCACTCTATTATTATTTAAAAATCCTGCTTCCTTTATTTACTAAATGTGATAAAAATATAGATATTTCTTATTTACAATCAGGTTTCTCACAGAAATTTGTAATTTATGTAACAGCTGGAATTACAATACTATTAGGGATTTTCCCCGAAATTTTAATTGAATTATGTAAATTTATTGCATATAATATTTAAACCTAGCAAAAAATTTTTTTAGAGGTTTTACTCTAAATAAAAAAGGAGAACTGCAATAATGAATAAAATTACAAATTCAAGCAATATTCAATTCAGAAGTTTAAATATAATGAGAACTAGTACTAAGAGAAAATTATGTCAGGCATATACTGCAAATGTCTTATCACAGAATATTGACGATGTAGTTAAATTAACCAAATTTGCATCTCCAAATAGATTATCTTTTTGGAAAATGTTAGCCGAACATTATAATACCAATAATTTTTATAGAACAACTGATAAAAAGGAAAATTCTGAATTAGCAAATATTATTTATGCTAAAGTAAAAAGACCAAACAAGTTACACAGATATATCGTAAGTAATTTTTCAGAATCTTTTGAAAATATTAACAAAATATTCACTTGTACTAAAAATAATAAAAAGAGTCTCGAATTTGTAAAAAAGGTAAACGAAGATATTTTTGATGGAGAAAAAGAAAAAAATAAAGAATTAATCATACAACTATTAGAATCACCGCATAAAAATAAATACATAAAAAACTATAATGATATTAAATCATATTTAATTTTAAACAAAGATAACGAAAATGCAGTTGCCGATCTTGATGAGATGTTTAGTAACAAAACTTTTGTACCAGAAGTATATAATAGAAAAATGCAGGAAAAAGCAATAAAAAGTTCTTGGAATCTTACCCCAACAAAAATTTTAAATTCTGATATATACTATAAAAACTATTCACGCCCGGCAGAAGAAGTTATTTCAGATTTAAGCAATAGTTTTTTATTATCAAACGATATTGTACAAAACGGCGGAGATAAATACATCTTAAATATAATGAAAACCACATCAAAAAATAATAAAAATTTAAGACAAGATCTTATAAAAATTTATGGTGGTGCATATAGTTACAATAATACAACTCAAAAAAGAGTTCAAATACTTAAAGAATTAGATACCTTGTTCAACATTCTCGACAATAATGAGCAGGCAAGAATATTTGTAAAAGATTCTTTAAAGAAATTATCATATTGTATCTCTTTGTCAGAACTTAATAATGTATTAATTCAAATTCCTTCTGGCAGCTTAAATATTTTTAGAAAAAATGCATTACGAATAATATCACTAACCAGAGGAGAAAATAGAATTAATGCTCTTAAAAATGAAATTCAAAATCCTTTTTTTGAAACACCAGAATCTCTTGAATATAAAAATAATGCCATTGAAAGAGGGTATATAAAAAAACCTTCATTATTTAAAAATTTAACAAAACAATTAGAAAATTATTTCAATATTCTAAGATACTCGCAAATCAAAGATACCACACCTGAATTTATACCAATTAAAGAAACAAAACCATATATAAAACCAGAGGTTATAATAAAAGCTCCTGAACAAGAACTTGAACCTGTTAAGAAAGAAATTCCAACAACAAAAGTAAATAATAAGGAATTAATAAAAAATACTGTTTTAGAATTGGTAGCAAAAAAACTTAGCACCAAAACTTTTGACAGACAAAAAGTTGAATTTGCAGACAAAGCTACTAAAATGCGTTTTAACATGCTGCCAGAAATTTTTATGTCAATTTCAGAAACCAAAAAAGCAAATAAAATTATTGGAAAAAGAACAATGAATTCTTCTAATAAAGATGCACTTGCATTATACTCAAGAATAAATGGAAACAATAAAAAATTTATAAATTATTTGCTCAAAAAACGAAATATTAATAACACTAGAATGTTTGAAGTTAAACAAATAATAGAAATGATTGATAAGGCTGAAGCACAAATAAAAAAACAAAAAGCTGCTAATCCAAATTACAGAGCACGAGATGCCAGAAGATATTACAACCATCTTTATGAAGCAAAAATTCAACAATACGGAAAAGTCACCCGTCCTAAAAAAGATACAACCTTACAAAAATAATAAATAAAATAATAAAAAAGAGCCCCCAAAGGACTCTTTTTTATTAGCGGAAGACGAGACTCG
>CALUVK010000022.1 GCA_944324205.1 Candidatus Gastranaerophilales bacterium
TATTTATAATTCTCGTTGTAAAAGCGTTTATAGTTTGACATATAAGAATTATAACATATTTAAATTGGTGGGCACGCCATGCAGAGTTAAATGCAAATATTTACAATTTAATGCAGCTTTGCCCACCCTACATTACTAAAATTGCGCAATATAGAAAATCATAACAATGCACAAATATTTTGATATGAAGACAAAACTCTTAAAATGCAAATAGAATTATTCTCAATATTGTAGACTATAAGATAGTGTTTTTTCACAACAAAAAATCTGACGTCTTTATATGTAAAATCTTTTCTTGAAATTCCTAAATTTGGAAATTTAGCAAGTTTTTCGAAGGTATTATATAAAATTTGAATGAATTTTAATGCGGCTTTTTCATTATCTTCTCTTATGTGCTCAGCAATAATGGTTATGTCTTCTAAAGCCTTACCTTTAATTTTGTAATCATTATTCATATTTACTCATTAAATTTTTCATAGCTGTTTGCCCATTAAGAGTGGCGGTATCATTCAATCCTTCTTCAATATCTCTGTTTAAGCGAATTAAGTCTTCCTGTGAAATTCCCTCTTTAGAAATTAATAATCGAATAGCTTCTCTAATAACTTCACTAACTGAATTATATAAACCCGATGCAACTTTATCGTTCACAAATTTTTCCAAAGCCGGAGTCAAAGAAATATTCATAGCATACCTCATTTATAACAAATTATATCAATATTATAACAAAGATTGCTATTAAATTCAATTAATTTCTGTATGTCAGGTAATGCCTGACATACTTTTATCTCTTAACATTAATATAATTCCTTATTCTTCATCTAAACTCAATACGGCCATAAATGCTTCCTGCGGAACTTCTACACGGCCTACTGCTTTCATGCGCTTTTTACCTTTCTTCTGTTTTTCAAGAAGTTTGCGTTTTCGTGTAATATCTCCGCCGTAGCATTTATCAAGCACGCTCTTTCTTAGCGCTTTTATATTAGTTCTGGCAATAACTCTTCCGCCTATTGCAGCCTGGATAGGAACTTCAAACATCTGGCGCGGAATAATTGTTTTCAATTTTTCTGTTAACTTCTGCCCGATATAGTAAGCATTATCTTCGTGACAGATAACAGAAAGAGCGTCAACAACTTCTCCTGCCAGCATTACATCAAGTTTAATTAGTTTTGAGCGTTTATAATCTTCAAACTCGTAATCCAAACTTGCGTAACCTTTTGAGCGGGATTTTAACTGGTCATAGAAATCAGTAATAACTTCACTTAGGGGTAAATGATATATTAAATCGACCCTTACCTTATCCAGATAATTCATATTGATAAATATACCGCGTTTTGTCTGGCATAAATCCATTAAAGTTCCGACATAATCGTTAGGTGTAATTATTGAGACCTTGACATACGGCTCTTCTATATAGTCTCTGTATTGTGCAGCAGGAAGGTTTGCAGGGTTATCAATCTCAACAACTTCACCATTAGTTTTATGAACCCTATAAACTACAGAAGGAGCTGTTGTGACAATTGATAAGTCGTATTCGCGCTCAAGTCTTTCCTGCGCAATTTCCATATGAAGCATACCTAAGAAGCCGCACCTGAATCCAAATCCTAATGCGCTTGAAGTCTCCGGCTCAAAAGTAATTGAACTATCTGAAAGCTTAAGTTTTTCTAAAGCTTCTTTAAGTTCATGATAATCCTCATTATCTACAGGATACATGCCGGAAAATACCATAGGCAGAGCTTCTTTATACCCGGGAAGCGGTTCAGAGGCAGGATTTTCAACATGGGTTACGGTATCTCCGACAAAACGGGTAATTTCTTTAATGGATCCTGCAAAATACCCTACATCCCCACAGGTTAATTCTTTAACCTGAACCCTGTGAGGAGTTAAATACCCTAGCTCGACAATCTCATATTCTTTACCCGAAGCCATAAACTTAACCCTGTCTCCGAGTTTCATTTTTCCATCCATAATCTTAAAGAAACAAAGTGTTCCTAAATACGGATCATAGGCACTGTCAAACACAAGTGCTCTTAATGGTTTTTCGGATGTGTCAACAGGTGGCGGTACAAATTCAACTATAGCTTCTAAAACCTTATCAATTCCAACTCCGGTTTTTGCACTCACAGGAATTGCCATAGATGTATCAATACCTAAAATTTCTTCGATTTCTTCTTTAACCCTTTCTACATCAGCAGAAGGGAGGTCAATTTTATTGATAACAGGGATAATCTCAAGGTTCTGTTCTATTGCCATATAAACATTAGCTAATGTCTGCGCTTCAACTCCCTGGGTTGCATCAACAATCAGCAAAGCTCCTTCACAGGCTGCAAGAGAACGGGATACTTCATAAGAAAAATCAACGTGCCCCGGAGTATCAATAAGATTAAAAATATATTTTTCTCCATTTTCAGCAGTATAATTCATTCTTGCAGCATTAAGTTTAATCGTAATTCCGCGTTCCCGCTCAATATCCATAGTATCCAGAAGCTGATCCTGCATATCTCTTTCTGCAATAGTCCCAGTAGCTTCCAGAAGCCTGTCAGCCAGAGTAGACTTACCGTGGTCAATATGAGCTATTATACAAAAATTCCTTACATTATCTCTATATTTCATAATATTCCTATTATACACGAAAAAAGATAATAAAGGCTTAAAAGATTACATCAAACTGCTTCTTTTATACTCAAGTTGTTTTTTTATACATATTTGAGAAATTGCATCGACTTCACTTTCCGGAAGTCCGACAAAATAAAATGAAGCTTTTAAGATTTCATCTTCATTATCGTATCGTACAAATTTTGCTTTTGCTTTAATACTTTTTGGTTGAAATAAAAGGTCAATTATGACATCTTCTGGGATTTTCATTTTCTCAGGAAGTATTAATCTTACACCATTTGCAGAAATGTCATGTGTCTTGGCAGGAATAACTTTCCCCTCAAAACTCAAAAGTGCATCTTCTTCCATATGAACTCTAAAATATTCTCTATTCTGCTGGTACTCAAGTCCTTCTGGAGTTTGAAGAGCAAAATATGTGTAAGGGTCGTTGTTGTTTACGTATTTTAAAGTTGTATTAGTTCTATAAAGTCCATTATCGCAAACAAAGCTTAATGTTACTTCTTGCGGTGTTTTTATTACCGGCATATCTTCAAACTTAGCACATGCTAATATTTCCCGCTCTCCCATATGTTTAATTGCAGCTTTTGAACAGCAAGTTGTATCCTGTGCATCACGATAAACTATCTTTATATAATTAATATTATCCAAATTTAAATTAAACTTCATTTTACCTTCTTGTATCTTCCATTTTCTAATTTATATATACCGATTTTTTTCCCTTTGTCATTATATTGAACAATCGTTCCATTTCGCTTTTTTTTAAATGTTCCTGCCGGCAAATTTTGTTTTGGAATTGTCGCCAGTACCGGAAGAGTAAGACAAGTTAATATTAACAATGAGATAAGTTTTTTCATACTTGTATTATACCAGATTTTGAGCCAAAATAGTATTTATGAAAGGTATTATTTTTGATTTTAACGGAACATTATTCTGGGATTCCAAACTGCATTATGAAGCTTGGAGAGAATATTCTAAAGAACTTCGAGGTTATGAATTTACAGATGAAGAAATGCGTAACAAAATGTTTGGACATACAAACGCTGATATAATTGAATATGCTATTGGTACAAAACCTTCTGTAGAAATGGTTGAAAAATATGCAAAAGAAAAAGAAGCTCTTTACAGACAGAGGTGCCTTTTAGATAAAGACCATTTTAAACTTGCTCCAGGCGCCATAGAATTTCTGGACTATCTTAAAGACAATAATATTCCCCGCACAATTGCGACCATGTCTGAATGGTGCAATGTTGAATTTTATATTAAAGAATTTAATCTTGCAAAATGGTTTGATATTGATAAAATAGTATATTCTGATGGAACTATCCCAGGAAAACCTGCTCCTGATATTTTTTTGATTGCAGCAAAAAAAATTGGTTTAATACCTGAGGATTGTCTCGTTATTGAAGATGCTATTGCAGGAATTAATTCGGCTAAATCTGCCGGTATTGGTAAAATTTATGCAATTGCATCAATGGAACCTATTGAATTCTACAACAATATAGAAGGTGTAGATAAAATTATTCATAATTTCAATGAAATAGATCGAACTATTTTTGATTATTTGCCTTCTCGGTTTTAGATTCTTTATGGAAGATTTTATTCCAAAGATTTTTTATCCCGTTTCCAATCCATTTGCCGGCAGGTACTATAGCCTTATTCCAGAGCCATGAACAGCCTTTTCCGATTCCTTTAAAAATTGCAGGTACCAGAGGCAGAAGAGTTGCACCTGCTGCATAGCCCAGCCCTATCCCGGCTCCTACTGCCATAGGATTACTCATACCGCAAAAACCATATCCGAAACACCCAGGGGAAAATGCTCTAAAACCACCAAATCCACAAGGTTTGCAAAAACCCGGGTTATTCATAAATATATTTGTACAATTTGCTACGCCAAAATACATTTTTAATCCTCATTTTATTCTTCCTGTATATATAAAGTATTTCTCAAAGAAATAATTGATACTTACTTTACAATTTGTTACAAATAAAAGGATAAAAAATTTAAAAATTAACATTTTTTTATGTTTTCCGCAAATTCAATAAAGAAAATAAAAAATCATCTAAATAGTTGATAACAAATACATAAAAATGTATAATAATGAAAAGAAAATAATCAGGGGAGATTAGGGTCTCATGTTCAACAATATTAATGATAATAATACATACAACTCACATTTAGGTAATGCGTCTAACGTTATTAACCTGAATGCAATCAGGACTAATCTTCAAAAGAGCGGATACAGTACAAATCCCTATGTAGATAAAACTGAAATTTCTTCCAATGCTATGGAATTGTTTCAAAGAGATTTGGATATTAACAAGTTTAATAAAATTGCAATGAGTGATTCCGAAGACACATCGCATTTGGAAAAAATGAAAGAATTATTTAATGACGGCGTTATAGATGTTTATGAAGACGATGTTTTACAGGAGCTTGTAACAAATTCTAAATTATGGGATGATTTAGAGCTTTAAATGTGATAGAATTAGGCTATGGCATCGTCTGATTATTACATTGTTGACAACTCTGATATTGAGAATAAAAAGCTGGAAGCCGCTAAAAGTCACTATCAAAAAGGAGATTATTCTGCTGCGCTAAAGCTTTATTTAACAATGCTAAATACAAGCATTTCATATAAATTGTATTATGAAATCGGCAGATGTTATTATAAACTTAATGAATCGTTACCAGCAGAAGAATATTTTAAAAAATCAATTGGACTTGAAAGTTTTAAAAACCCGTCTTACTTATACCTCGGTAATATTTATTACAAACGAGAAGATCTAAAGAATGCAATTGAAAATTGGGCATCTGCATATGCGTATAAGCCGGATGATGATGCAGTGTGCCTTAATCTTGCAACATCTTATTTTTCCAAGAAAATGAATTTTCAGTCAGTTTTTTATTATAAAAAATATCTTAAATATGCAAAAGACAAAAATAGATCATATTATGTCATAAAAAATACTATTGATAGCTATACCAACCAGTCAGATGATTTTATGCAAAAAGCTCAGAGAGCAATTGCAACAAAAAATAATAAACAGGCGATTGAATATTTAAATCTTGCAGCAAAAATTATGCCTGTTAATTTTGAAATAAACCATTTACTTGGAAAGTTATATTTAGAAGAAAATGATAATATGCATTCGATGATTTATCTCAAACGTGCTTTATGTATTGACAGTAAATCTCTGGATATTCTTCAAAAACTATCATCTGTTTTTATTAATCTTGGAGATTATACAGCTGCATATTGTGCAATGCGCCGCCTGCTTCCGCTTGTTATACATAACCAGCAGGAGTATTTAAAAACCTTACAAATGGTTAAAGATTTAGACTCATCATTTGATGAATTAAGTTATCAGGGGCATAAAGAATGGGCAGATAAATATTACAATGATAACAATTATCATATGGCACTTATAGAATATGAAAATTGTGCAATTTTAAAAGAACAATTCCAGGGCGAAATAGAACAAAAAATTGAAAAAGTAAAATCATTTCTTTATCCTGAAGAAAGAATAATAAAAGCTTGTATTGAAAAAGGTTCTGAATTATATGCTGATGGTGATTATAAAAATTCAAATAAATATTTTTCAAAAGTAATGTTATTTTCAAATATAAATTCTGCAGAATATAAATATGCAAAAGCACGGGTTGTCAATGTTTAAAAAAATTAAAAAATTTTTTTACCTTTATATATTACAAAAAAAATATTATCGTACAGGTTCTTGTCTTGGTTGTGGAAGATGCTGCCAAAAAATTTATGTTAAACATAAAAATGTTATTCAAACAGAAGATGAATTCAAGAAACTCCAAAAATTACATCCTTTTTATACTTACTTAAAAATAATTGATAAAGATGAAACCGGTCTGGTCTTTGAATGTACAAAACTGGACAAAACTACAAATAAGTGTACAATACATAAATCCCGCCCCGGAATTTGCAGACGATATCCACAAGAAGAATTATTCAAGATGGGCGGAACTTTAGCAGAACATTGCGGATACAGACTTGAGCCAATTGAAAGCTTTGAAGAAATTTTTGAAAAAGTTTCAAAAAAATCTAAAAAAAGTTACAAATAATACCCGCATAATTATTCAAAATAAAAAATAGATATGTTTTTGCACAAATGAGTATTAACCTTATTCCGTCTCCTTTATATCTTGAAGAAATAATTATAATTAATCCATACTTTCAACTTTTGTGCTAAAATATTGTAAAAATAAAGGAGACATATGATACAAGGCTTAGAATTTGATCCGGGATTTGCACCATATATTTTAGCGTTCAGAGGTACTGTTGAATATCTTTATATGGATATTAACAGATTTAAAAATTTGTCACAAAGAAAAATGAAATTTAGACAATATTACAAAAAATTTCTTGAACTTTTTAATAACAATTTGGGATTTTATATCGGATGTCTTATGTGGGCGGCATATCTTAAAACACAATCAAAACAAGAAATTCTTAATAATAATTGTTTTAATCAGGAATATGATGAAGAAGCTAATGTTTCTGACACGGATTTTATGATTAGATTTCTTGAACTTTTTCCTAAGGATATGAAATATTTTTTAGGTGAAGATTATAAAATAGATAAACAAGAATTAAAAATTTTAGAAATGTATAAGGAATTTTTGATTATTAATAAAGGTTTTGTCAAAACAAAATATAATACAGATATTCAACTGCCGGAAGGAATGAGAACCGAAGGTGCTGAAACATTTAAAGAAAAAATAGATGAAGTTATAAAAAACGAAGATTTATCAAAACTTCTTGAGTACAAGGAGTTAATATGTCCAATGTAATTAATGTTTCAAGAGGTTTAGAAAAAGCCGATTTAGTAATAAAAAATGCAAGTATTATAAATGTTTTATCTGAAGAAATTTATAACGCTGATATCGCAATAAAAAATGGAATTATCGCTGGAGTTGGTGATAATTATTCCGGAGAAAAAGAAATTAATATTAATGGTGCATATGTTTGTCCATCTTTTATTGATGGACATGTACATTTAGAAAGTACAATGATGCTGCCACAAGAGTTTGCAAAAATTGTACTTCCTGCCGGAACTACTACGGTAATAATTGATCCTCATGAAATTTCAAATGTACTGGGGCTTCACGGAATAAGTTTTATGCATGAAGCAGTAAAAGATTTACCAATTGATGTTTATACAATGCTTCCTTCCTGTGTTCCTGCAACTCCATTTGAAACATCAGGTTTTGATCTTACAAGTTATGATTTATCATTATTAATTGATAAACCATGGGTTTTAGGGCTTGCAGAAATGATGAATTTTCCTGGAGTATTAAATCAGGATAAAACTGTTATGTCAAAATTGGAACTGGCCAAATCATATAATAAATGCATAGATGGTCATGCACCGTATTTGAGTAATAAGGATTTGTGCGCGTATATAGCAAGCGGAGTAAAATCAGATCACGAATGTACAACACCAGAAGAAGCAATTGAAAAAATGCGTCTTGGTATGTATATTATGATACGTGAAGGTACAGCTGCTAAAGATTTAGAAGCTTTGCTCCCTGTCTTAAAAGAATGTAATACCAGAAAATGCATATTTGTAACAGATGACAGACATCCGGAAGATTTAAAAGAACATATTAACGGCATGGTAAGACGTACTGTAGAAGCAGGAGTTTCGCCAATAAAAGCAATTCAAATTGCAAGTCTTAACACTGCAGAATATTTTGGCTTAAAAAATCTTGGGGCAATTGCTCCGGGTTATAAAGCTGATATGTTAATCCTTCCTGATTTAAAAACATTTAAACCTGATATTGTTATCAAAAATGGAAAAGTAGCAGTAGAAAACGGTCGTTTAGTTTTTGAATTGCCACACAAAGATTCTATTGAAACAAGAAACTCTGTAAATGTAAGATGGATTACACAAGATGATTTCATTATAAAAGCTAAAACATCAAGGGTAAAAACTTTAGAAGTCATTCCACATCAGTTAATTACAAAATCCATATTATCTGAAGTTAAAATTCAAGATGGAAATGCTATAAGCAATATAGAAAATGATACATTAAAAATTTGTGTGATAGAAAGACACCGTGCAACAGGAAATATAGGTAAAGGATTTGTTAAAGGATTTAACCTAAAATACGGTGCAATTGCATCAACTGTAGCGCATGATTCTCATAATATGATAGTTATTGGTACAAACGATTATGATATGTATACAGCTGCTGTTGCATTAATAAAATGTCAGGGAGGAAAAGTGGTTGTAAAAGATGGTGAAATCATATCTGAACTCCCGCTTCCGATTGCAGGTTTAATGTCCGATAGAGATTTTGATTTTGTAATTACAAAATGTAAAGAACTTAATGATGCTGCACATAAGCTTGGTTGTACATTAGAAGATCCGTTTATGACAATGGGATTTCTATCATTACCGGTTATTCCTGAATTAAAAATTACAGATAAGGGTGTTTTTGATACAAATAAGTTTGATTTTATTGATATATTTAAAAATGAACCTAGTGTTATACAGTAAAATTCATAATTTTATTTAGATGAATTATCTAATAAGAGATTTATGCCGTCATATATCTGTTGAAATTCCCCTGAGGGTGCGAGTTTTGGACATCTGCGCATATGATTACCTTTTCTGTATGCTTCAATTACACTCTTAAGTTCAGCAAGCGGAAGAATTACCGCTTTATTAATAGATTTCATAATTGCAAATCCAAGAACCCAAATGATAAATGTTAAAAACACTATTACCCAAATTCCTACTGCACTCAGTTGTTTTACATCCATGCCGGCCTGCTTCATTGCAACTCTATTAATTTTAGAAAGCTCTATGATATTATCAATAACTTTTTCTTCTGCATTTGTATTTCCGCAAAATGCTTGCTTGTATTCTTGTTTAATACTTTTAATCGCTGCAGCTTCACCAGATTCGGTAACATTTTTTTCTGCATTTTTTAACGCTTTTTCAAAATTCTGCAGATTTCTGTTAACTGAAATTGATGAAAGCATTTGTTCTGCATAATAAAGTGACCTTGTATTATGTTTGTTTATATATTCAATCGAAGGTGCAAGCCTCAAAAAACCTCTTACTCCTGCTATTGCCATTATTGTTGAAAAAATCAATAATAAAATAAATGAAAAATGTATTGATTTTGAAAAATTCATTACAAATTCTCCTTAAGCATTTTTTCTAATGATTCATCCGTACAAACCAAAAGCAGATTATCTTCCTCGGATAATTTTTCGGTCGGAAAAGGACGCGTTAATTTATTTCCCTTTCTGACAGCTGCAACTATTATCCCGTAACGGTTAGGAAGCGCCAGTTCAATAAGATTTTTTCCTGCCATAAAAGACTGGACACTGATTTCAAGAAGCTGAATATCATTAGATGAAACATCCGTCATTACATTGTGAAAAAGAATTTTGTATGCGTATTTTTTACCATACTCTTCATCAGGATTAATAACACTTTTTGCACCTACAGCTTTAAGAATTCGCTCGTGGATTTTTTCGGTCGCTCTTGATATAACATTTTCACATCCCATTTGTTTTAAAAGCGCCGTAGTTAATATTGAAGCTTCTCTCGAGCCGATTGCACAAACTACAATATCCCGTTCTTTGGGACATAATTTAGAAAGCGAAATTTCATCGGTTGCATCCAGACAAATTACATCTTCTAAAAAAGCAGAAGCTTCATCAACAAGCTCTTTATCAATATCTGCTCCGATTACTTCAACCCCTTTATCCGAAAGAGTTTTGGCTAATGACATTCCGAATTGTCCCAAACCTATTATTAAAACCTGCATTCTCATTATGTTTCTCCTATGTTAAAGATAATTTTGCATCCGGATAACTTAATCTTGTATCCATATTTTTTGAGTTCATATAATAAATTATTGTAGCCGGCATTACACGACCAACATACATAGTAATAATTATTATTATTTTCCCAATTTCATCAAGATGAGGAGTTGCTCCCACGGTTAAACCGACTGTCCCGAGAGCGGAAGCTGCCTCAAATACGAGTGAACTGTTTGCAATTTGCTGGGTAGTTATAAGCATTCCGCTTGAAACAAAAAACACTACAAGATAAATAACAGTAAGAGTAATTGCTTTTTGTACTGTTTCAAGTTTTATCGTACGATTTCTTATTATATTGTTTTTACCAAAAAGTGTATTATAACATGTAATCAGAATTACTCCGAATACAACAGTTTTTATACCGCCTGCAGTACCGCCGGGAGAGCCGCCAATTATCATAAATATTATAAACATAATGTAAGTTATTCCGCTAATATGAGTTAAGTCTACGGAATTAAATCCGGCAGTTCTAAGTGTAGCCGACTGAAACCAGGAATTGTTAAACTTATCAAACCAATTCATGCCTTCCAAAACTCCGTTATACTCTGCAATTAAAAATATTAATGTTCCTAAAATCATAAGTATAACAGTGGTATAAAAAACTATTAAAGTAAGAGGCGGTAATTTTTGCCGTCTAAATATTCGTTGAAAAGTAACACAAATAGCCGGTGAGATTCCTCCGAAAATTATCAAAAATGAAATGGTATATAAAATTATCGGATTATTGTTATAAGAGATAAGATTAGAACTATTTAAGACAAATCCGGCATTACAAAACGCTGAAATAGAAGTAAATATTCCCATTTTTAAGCCTGTCCAGATATTTTGTTCGGCAATAGTAAATCCCAGTGTCAAAAATAGGGCTCCTATAAGTTCCAGAAAGAAAGTATATTTAAAAATCAAATACAAAGATTCTTTAATCTCGACTCTGCTTTCTGCATCAAAAACCCTTCTGGCATTCTTTTCATATCTGAGAGACATTCTTTTTCCAAGCATGATAAATATAACCGAGCTTATACTCATAATTCCTAAGCCGCCAATTTGTATGAGAAAAAGCAATATAATTTGTCCAAATCCGGTTAAATCTTTACTTATATCAGCAACGGAAAGACCGGTAACACACACGGCACTTACAGATGTAAAAAGTGAATCTAAATAAGATAAATGACCGGATACAGGCAAAAACAAAAGTAAACTTCCCATAATGCAAAGTAAAAAGAAAGTTACAGACAATATTCTTTCCGGTGATTCTGTTACTAAATCAAAATAGTTTCCGCTCCAAAGGTTAATCAGATTTTTTTTATTCATGTAAAACCTTTTTTATATAATGGCAATATTACTATTATGTATCAATATTTGTAGCGTAAACAGCGTTAGCTTCAATAAAATCACGTCTTGGTTCAACTTTGTCCCCCATGAGAATATCGAAAAGCTGATCGCACATCATAGCATCTTCAATATTAACTTTTAAAAGCGTTCTTGTTTCAGGATTCATAGTTGTTTCCCAAAGCTGCTCCGGCATCATTTCGCCTAAACCTTTGAATCGCTGAATAGCCAAACCTTTTTGGCCTCTGTCGTCTACAATCTTCTGTAACTGTTCAAAAGATGTAATCTCAACTTCGCCGTTTTCAGTTTCTAAAATGAGCATCTTTTCTTCTTCTATCAAGAAATCACGGATTAGAGGATAAGAATTTTTCAACCTCTTAAACTCATTACTCTTGATAATATTTGCTGTAATAAGTTCATGCTCGTTTTCAAACATGTCAAGCTGGATTGCGTATCTTGCAACTTCCGGACTGTATTTTAAAGAAACCGAATAGTTTTTAGCTTCCGCAATGTTGTAATTTTCAGCATGGTCTTTCAAATAATGGTTAAGATAAGCTACAACTTCATCCATCTTCGCCTGATCTTCAAAATCTTCAGGCTTAACTTCAGAACGTATAAGCCCTCTAAGCACAACCGACGGAATAATATTCAAAATCGGGTTATTGTAGGATTTATAGAAAGCAGACATGTTGGCTAAAAGCGTTAAAAGCTCATCTCCTGTCTTAACCTTAGTTTTTGTCTTATCAGAAAGGCTCAAAGACTTAATTCCGCGCTCTTTCAACATCTTATCAAGCGCATGCTCGTCATATAAATACTCTGCCGTTTTGCCTGTTGTAACCTTGAATAAAGGCGGCTGTGCAATATATACATAACCGTTTTCAATAAGCGGTTTTGCGTATCTGAAGAAGAACGTTAAAAGCAGCGTTCTGATATGCGCACCATCGACATCAGCATCGGTCATGATAATGATTTTGTGGTAACGGAGTTTTTCCAGGTTAAATTCGTCCTCATTTTTGCTAATAGTAATCCCGAACGCCTGAACCATAGATTGAATTTCGTTGTTAGCATAAATCTTATCCAATCTTGCTTTTTCAACGTTAAGAATTTTACCTCTTAAAGGCAGGATTGCCTGGAACATTCTGTTTCTGCCCTGTTTAGCCGAACCGCCTGCTGAATCACCCTCAACGATATATATTTCGCACTTTTCAGGCTCTCTGTTTGAACAGTCGGCAAGTTTTCCCGGAAGAGTTGAGTTCTCAAGAACGGATTTTCTTCTTGTAAGTTCTCTTGCCTTACGGGCTGCTTCACGGGCTCTCTGCGCCTGCAGAGTCTTTTCTATAATAAGTTTTGCAAGCTTCGGATTAAACTCTAACCACTCTTGCAATTTTTCTTTAACAACATCCTGAACGGCGCCCATAACTTCTGAATTGCCGAGCTTTTCTTTTGTCTGGCCTTCAAATTCAGGGTTTTCGATTTTGACAGAAACAATTGCCGTCAAACCTTCTCTGACGTCATCTCCGGAGAGGTTTTGCTCGGAATCTTTAAGGATTTTGTTTGTTCTTGCGTAATCGTTCAAGACACGGGTAATCGCATTTCTGAACCCTGTTAAGTGAGTTCCTCCCTGATGGGTATTAATATTGTTCGCAAAAGACAAAATCGACTCATTATAAGAGTCTGTATATTGCATTGCAACTTCGACTTTAATCTTGTCGACTATTTTTTCCATATAAATCGGCTCGTCAAACATTACGGTCTTATTGTGATTTAAGAATTGAACGTAACTTGCTATACCGCCTTCGTAGTGGAATGTCTCGTCTTTTTTCAGGTCTTTTTCATCATGAAGGATGATTTTTAAACCTTTGTTTAAAAACGCCATTTCTCTGAAACGGGTTGCAATAATATCCACATCGATTTCGGTTGTTTCAGTGAAGATTTCCGGATCAAGCCAGAAAGTTGATTTTGTACCCGTTTTTGTAGTCGGAACAGTTTTTTCAACCGGAGAAGTCGGCTCGCCTCTTAAATATGTTTGTTTCCAAACATAACCGTCGCGGGAAACTTCAACCACCATTTTTTCGGAAAGCGCGTTAACAACAGACGCACCAACGCCGTGCAGACCGCCGGATACTTTGTATCCGCCGTCACCGAATTTTCCGCCTGCGTGGAGGACTGTATGAACGATTTCAAGAGCTGATTTACCTGTTTCGGGTTTAATGTCAACAGGAATTCCGCGGCCGTTATCCTCAACAGTTACGCTGTTATCTTTGTGAACGGTTACGTGAATTTCCGTACAATAGCCGGCAAGTGATTCGTCGATTGAGTTATCAACGATTTCGTAAATACAATGGTGCAAACCTCTTTGGGAAGTCGAACCGATGTACATGCCGGGTCTCATTCTTACAGCTTCTAAACCTTCTAAAACTCTTATATTACTAGCGTCATACCCTTGTGCCATTAATCCCCCTCAAGTCAAAATTCAATATCTATATTACTATTGTAGCACAAAAGCAAAATTTGTATGAAAAATTTATTTGTTTTTATTACATCTGTTCTTTGTTTTCAATTATAGGTTGTATATCAAGTTTTGATATTACTCTTGAAGCTTTGGCAAATTTATAAGTGCCCGGCGGGGTTGTAATAGCCAGTGAAGTTGCAAAACCTGCCGATAAACCGGCAACAATACCTGCAACACATGATAAAATTATTTTTAACGTTGAAGCTTTCCTTGTTAAAGCATATGGAACAGCAAGACCCAATAAAGCCCCGGTACCAGTAATAATACGAGAAGTC
Source organism: Candidatus Gastranaerophilales bacterium (assembly GCA_944324205.1). Taxonomy (GTDB): domain Bacteria; phylum Cyanobacteriota; class Vampirovibrionia; order Gastranaerophilales; family Gastranaerophilaceae; genus CAG-196. The sequence continues at coordinate 14,598 of CALUVK010000022.1, forward strand.
ATTCTTCTTTTTTTTATTTTTTCTTCTGAAGAGTTTTCGGTTACATATTTTTGGATTTTTGGTGCAGCTTCCATTATATCCCGATAAGATTGTTCAAATTTATCAGTATCCTTTCCGGCAACAGTCAATTTTCCAGCTTCTTCTCCGTTGGAGTCTATTACACGGTACAAAACTCTTCCGTTTTCAGATGCTCCAATACGCTGAATATTACCATAAGAATTTTGTTTAAAGTTACTTATACCAACATTTATTCCGCTGACCATAAAACCACCTTCACACTTATATCTATAATGTACTCTTATATTATAACAAACGCATATAAATTCAAAAATTTGCTACCTGAAAAAAGTTTAAATAAAATTAACTGCTAAACACTTTGTTATTACTGAAAAATTTGGCATTTACAATTCTTAACAAGTCAAGAATATTTATAATTCCCTGCGTCCTTCTATAGCTCTTGCTAATGTCACTTCATCCGCGTATTCCAAATCCGCGCCAACCGGAAGTCCGAACGCGATACGCGAAATCTTTATTCCGAAAGGTTTAATAAGCTTTGTTAGATACAGACTCGTAGCCTCACCTTCAACAGAAGGGGAAAGCGCTAAAATAACTTCCTGAACACTCTCATCCGTAAGCCTTGTAAGCAGTTCTTTTATTCTGATATCTTCCGCGCCAATTCCGTCCATAGGAGATATAAGCCCCTGCAAGACATGATAAAGCCCCCTATACTCATTAGTTTTCTCTATTGCAATAAGGTCTTTTGTTTCAGCTACAACGCAAATTACAGAGCGGTTACGGTTAGTTGATTCACAAATTTCACACGGACTCTGAGTCGATATATTAAAACAAATTTCGCAGGTTTTTGAATTTTTTTTGGCCTCAAGTATAGCATTTGCAAACTTTTCCACTTCGCTTAAAGGCATTTTTAACACCTGAAAAGCCATCCTTTGAGCCGATTTCGGCCCCACGGACGGAAATTTCTGAAACTGTTCTATTAACGCTGCTATAGATTTTGGATAAATCAT